>JBAQGU010000991.1:0-3207 GCA_049287975.1 Roseiarcus sp. | reverse complement strand
GGCGGATCCTTCTTGAACACTGTCTTGAAGGATTCCAACACATTTGACTGGACCACCGGCAGCGATTGCACGCCGACCCAGGCCGGGGTCGCCTTGCCGATCAAGGCATTCATCATGGCCATCGCTTCCGCCACGCCCTGGTCGTAGGGGCGCTGCGAACCGGTCGCTTTCAAGGGGCCCCCCTTGGCGATCTCGATCGCCGATTGGAGGCCGAGATCCACGGTCGTCACCGGAATGTCGATGCTTTGCGCCCGCATCGAGGTCAGCGTATCCAAGGCCGGCTGATCCCACACCGCAAACACCCCCTTGACGTCGGGATTGCCCGTCAAGAAGTCGCCGGCGATTTGTGAGACCTTCGAGGGATCGGTGAAGTCGACTTGCTTCATCTTGATATCCGGCCGGTTCTTCTGCATCCACTCGCGGACGCCTTTGGTCCGCTCGTTGGTGCTGAAGTAGTCGACGCCGAAATTGACGAGCCCGATCGTGCCGCCCTGCGCCACGCAGGAGGCGAGGATCTGCGCGGCGATCCGGCCGTTGCCCTGGCTGTCCGCCGAGATCATCGCGGCATATTCTTCGGGATGCTTGAGGCCGGTGGGAATGCTGTCCATGAAGACCAGCTTGATTCCTGCCTGGGAGACCTTCTTGTAGGTTGGAGCGGTCGCGGTGAAGTCGACCGGGATCGAGATGATGCCGTCGGGATGTTGCTGGATCGTATTCTCGATATCGGCGATCTGCTTATCCACCTGGTACTCGGCGGAGGCGACGCCCGTGACGGCGACGCCATATTTGTTGAGCGTATCGGTGATGCCCTGCACTTGCAGTTGCGACCAGTCGAGATTGACCGTCTGCATTGAAATGCCGACCTTGAAGTGGCCCGCTTTGATCTTGGCGCCCTCAGCCTCAGTGAGCTTGAGGTCGTCGGGCGATGCCGCCTTTTCGCCGTGCGGGCCTTGGCCGACGATAGATGTCGGTCCGAGCGTCGCCAGATCGACGCCCCTGACGCAGGAAGCGGGAACCTCCGCCGTGCTCGCGCAGGGAAACAGCGCTATCGCGCCGAGCGCAATAGCGCTGGTCACTAAGGTTTTGGATCCGGTCATGTGTCTCATGGGTTTCCTCCTGATATCGTTGCTTGTCGGTCATCCGTTGTTTCGAGGCCGATGACGACGCCTCCGCGGGTGGAAGTTGGCTCTATACCAAAGCTGTCTCCCTAGCGTTTCGTGAAAGCGACGGCCGCGACGATGATCGCGCCCTTGATGACCAATTGCATCGGCGAGCTGACGCCGAGCAATACCAGGCCGTTGTTGAGCGTCCCGATGATGAGGCTGCCGAGCAAGGTGCCCAGAATGAAGCCGCGCCCGCCGAACAGGCTGCATCCGCCGAGTATGACAGAGGCGATGACGTCGAGTTCCATGCCCTGCACGACGTCAGGGCGGGCCGCATGCGATCTTGCGGACAAGACCAGAGCGGCCAAGCCGGCCAGCATCCCCGTCAGGATGAACGCAATCGTGGTGACGCGGTTGATGTATATTCCTGAGTAGAGAGCCGCCGTCGGGTTGCCGCCCGCTGCGTAGACCTGCCGGCCATAGACGCTGTAGTGCAGAAGCAGAATTCCGCCGGCCATCGCCGCCAGCGTCCATGCAATCGGCGCCGGCATCCCGGCAAAGCGGCCTTCGCCGAATATGGCAAAATACGTTTCGTCCGTAATGATCACTGGCTTGGTGTTGGTGACCATCATCGCCAGCCCGCGGGCGGCGCTCAAGGTTCCGAGCGTGACCAGGAACGAGGGAATCGACAATCGGGTGGTCAGCAGGCCGTTGATCAACCCGACCAGGGCGCCTGTGCCGAGGCCGGCCACCGCGCCCACGACCCAATTGTTGGCGAGATGCGCCATCGCTAGCGCGGCCGCCATTCCGGATAGCGCGAGCGCCGATCCGACGGAAAGGTCAATTTGCCTCGCGATGATGACAAATGTCATCCCGGTTGCAATGATCGAGACCAGCGCTGTCTGCCGCCCGATGTTGAGGAAGTTGTCGATGGAGAGAAACCACGGCGACGCGACGCTGAAGATGACAACCAGGATCGCGAAGGCCGCATAGAGCATGTAGGGCCTGTCGCCTTGGAGTAGATGCTGAGCCAGGCTCCGAGTTCGGTCCGGAGATCGCGACGGACCGGACCGCTCAACCGTCGGAGGTCTCACGAGTTCGGTCATGCCACGGGCTCGTCCAAGGATTGCGACTCCTGAATCAGGTGGTGAAGCTCCTCGGCGGCGCCGAGGTCGCCCCGATTGACGGCTCCGCGGACACTGCCGCCCACGACGATGGACATGCGATCACAAAGCAATATCAGTTCGGCAAGATCCGAGGACACGATGAGCACAGCTGTGCCCGCTCTCGCCGCATCGCGGATCAAACTGTAGATTTCCTCCCGCGCTCCGACGTCGACGCCGACGGTCGGCTCGTCCAGCAGCAGGACCCGGGGTCGAGGATGGTTCCACTTCGCGAAGACGACCTTCTGCTGATTGCCTCCGGACAGCTCCTTGACGTACGTCCAGGGGCCAGGGGCCCTCACGGCCAGTCGGCTCATCGCGGTCTCCGCCTGCTGAACCGACGCGCGATAGCGCAGCCATCCCCATCGCGAAAAATGCGGTAGCCGCGGCAGCGTCAGGTTCCGCTCGATGGAGTGTTCGAGCACGAGGCCCTGTACTTGCCTGTCTTCCGGCACGAGCGCAATCCCGAGCTCGATCGCCTCGGCCGGGGCGTGCTTCCCGAGCGATGCGCCGTCGACACGGATCTCGCCCGCCTCCATGGGGCGCAGCCCGAAGATCGTTTGCAGAATTTCGGTGCGGCCGCTGCCCACCAGGCCAGCGAGCCCATGGATCTCGCCCTCGCGAAGCGTGAGATCGACGTCGCGGAGCCGGTCGTTGGTGACCTTGGACAACGTGAGAATCGGCTCGCGGCGCGACGCCCCGGCATCTCGCGCCGAGACGGCTGTCTTGTGATCCGTCCCAGCGATGCCTGTCTCCTCGACTTGCGAGAGCGAGTGGCCGGGTCCGACGATCGCGCCGACCAATTGTTTCATATCCGTTTCCTTCGTCGCGAACGAGCCGGCGTTGACGCCGTCGCGCAGCACCGTGACACGCTGAGAGATCCGAAACACCTCGTTGAGCCTGTGGGTCACGTAAATCACGCCGACGCCGCGAGCCGTGAC
>JBAQGU010000990.1:0-5846 GCA_049287975.1 Roseiarcus sp. | reverse complement strand
TCACAGGGTCGCGCTGCAGTTTCGAAAGGGACGCGCGTTTCTGCTGGGCGACGCCGCGCACATTCACAGTCCGGCCGGCGGGCAGGGCATGAACACCGGGATCGGCGACGCCATCAACCTGGCATGGAAGCTCGCGGCGGCGCTGCGCGGAAGAGCGCCGGACCGGCTGCTCGACAGCTTTGAGGCGGAGCGCATCGTCTTTGCCCGCCGCTTGGTCGCCACGACCGACCGGGCGTTCAGTTTCGCCACCGCCGAAGGGACGATCGCCGACGTTCTGCGCACGCGCATCTTTCCACTGCTGATTTCCGCGGTCGCGAGCTTCGGCGCGGCGCGCGAATTTGGATTCCGCACCGTTTCGCAGATCATGCTGAACTATCGCAACGGCCCCCTCAGCGTCGGCATGGCGGGCCGCGTCCATGGCGGCGATCGCCTGCCGTGGGTATCGGTGCATGGTCAGGACAACTACGCATCCCTCGCCGCCACGCGTTGGCAGGCGCATGTCTATGGGTCGGCGGCCGCGGAACTCACCGCATGGTGCAGCGCTCGGAGTTTGCCGCTCCACGTGTTTGGATGGCGGCCGGAGTATGAGGCGACTGGCATTGCGCGCGACGCCGTCCTGCTCCTGAGGCCCGACTCTTATGTCGCGCTCGCCGATCCTTCCGGCTCGTTCGCAGCTCTGGAGCGATACGCGGCGGACCGGCGCCTCGACCTCGGATCGTAGGCGCCCGAACACGATTGCAGGCCTCGCCTACCGCGAGCATTCGGCGAAGTGGTGCGGCTCTACAGAAGCGGCGTCGAGGCGTTGGAATTGTCTGATAGAGGCTCGCCGTCACTTTTGCCCCCATTCGCTCGCTTTGCGTCGCGCCTCGGCGATTTGCGCGGGCGTCATTGCGGCAGCAACGAGGCCGCGGTTCTTGACCGCCTGACTGCGGGTCGCTTCATCGGTTGCGTGCGTGGCCGCCAGCTCGAACCAAAAAAAGGCCTGCATGGAGTCTTTGGGCACGCCCTGGCCGATAAAATACATGGCGCCGATATTATATAGCGCCGTGGCTTGCCCCTGATCAGCGGACTTGTGAAACCATTCGAGCGCTTTCGAATAGTCCTGTGGGACGCCCGCGCCCATTTTATGCATCATTCCGAGGTTGTTCTCAGCGTCGGCGTCTCCCTGCGCGGCGGCTCTGCCGTACCAGATCGCGGCCTCCTCGTAATCCTTCGGAACGCCGTGGCCCAATCTGTACATCGTGCCGAGATTCGTCTGCCCCCTGGGGTCCCCTTTGTCCGCCGCTTTGCGATACCATTCGACGGCCTCCTCGAAGTCCTGCTCAACGCCGCGGCCGGCTTCGTAGGCGCGGCCGAGGCTGATCTGCGCGTCCGTGTTGCCTTTTTCGGCCGCCTTGCGGTACCACGCCACCGCCTGCGCGAAGTCTTGCGGGACGCCACGTCCATGTTCGTACGCCCAGCCCAGATTGTGTTGGGCGGCGGCGTTTCCATGGTCAGCGGCCTTGCGATACCAGATCACCGCGAGTGTGGGATTTTGCGGCGTCCCTTCTCCGTTGAGATAGAGCAGCCCGAGATAGACCTGGGCGTGGGCGTCGCCGTTTTCGGCCAGCGCGCGCCAGACCCGAAGCGCCGTCGCAAAATCGTTCCTGCGATAGGCGGAGAGGCCGTCGTCAAACGGATCGGCATACCCGACGCTGGTTAGCAGGAGCGCGAACAGGCCGCCGACCCACAGAGCGATGATCCGCTGTTTCTTCGGAGGTCTCGAGCGATGGATCGGAGAAGTCACGAAATAGATCGTTGCGGCCATTTGCGAGCAAAAAAGGGAGGCCGCCGTCGTTTAATCCGGAGCGGGCCGATCATTCTAACGAGCGAATGCGGCTTCGGCCATGGTCGGGTCCGCGATCGCTGCGCGCGCCGTGAACGGCCGCTGAACTCTCTGCACTGCGCGAACGCTGACGGCCGGGTGCCGGTGAGGTCCGCCCGGAACGGTTTGCTGATCATCTTTCTTCGGACGGAATTAAGGTTTCAACGCGACGACCCGCATGCGCGGGTTCATTCTTGCCGTCGTCGTCGCGGCGCCGCTGGGCGCTTGCGCGAATCTGCAGACGGCGGCCAACGACGCGGGCCGACTGCGAAACGGGAAATCAAATAACGATCGACGACCAGCCGGTCTACGCGGAACGCAGTCGGACGAAACGAACGCCTCCGAGCCCGACCTCGGGCCAAAACGTCTCACGCCAGCTTTGGCTTTGTCTCCGAGACCCTTTCTTCCGCGTCTGATTCTGGATTGACGGGGCTGTCTGCGGCCGATGCGCCGCTCGTCATGTCGCTCAGCATCGAGTACTCTTCGATGCTGACCAGGACCAGGCGGTCTCGCCCGTTCTTCGTAATTATCACAGCTTCAGAAAGAGCTTTGTCGCTCAACCGCGAAAAATTTCGCAACAGCTCTTTCACCGAGACTCGCATCGGGCGGCCCCTTTCCTTGAACCTACCTTAAGATAATCTTCATTTGAGGGAAACCCTCGCCTATCCGCGGTTTGTTGATGGGGAAGGAGTTGGCGATCGGCGACCCGCGGTTCTCGATCTCTCGACGGATCATCGGACCACGCGACGATCGGTCGCGCGTCGTGAGAAATTCGTCGGCTTTCGATGAAATCGCGGTGCTATGGCGTTCTACTGTCCGCATCGAGTTCGCGAACAGGGTTTGCACAGGAAAATTTTATGGGGCAATCGGGTTGGTCCGCCGGGCTGTTACCCAGCGTGCAGCTTATACGCAAAATACGAACAGACTGTCAATTGAGAAGGTTTGGTGAGGCTCGAAGCGGATTCCAGTCGGTAAAATCAGTCGAGACGAACGCCCCCAAACCGCGGAAAACAGCGCCCCGGGGTTCTCTGGCAGTCGGCGCAGAGCCGGGAGCGCTGATCGCATTGGGCCGGGATCCATCGAGCGTGAGCGGCGGTCTGGCCGCTACGTCGAGGCGAAATAAAGCGACAACGTTCGTTCATAAATCTGGCAAAGCGCCTCTACATCATCGACGGCCACATTCTCATCGACGCCGTGCATGGAAGCGCCGACGAGACCGACCTCCACCACTGGGCAGACGTCCTTGATGAAGCGCGCGTCCGACGTCCCCCCGCTAGTCGACAGCACGGGGCGCCGTCCCGTCACGTCGGAGATCGCGCGGGCGACCAGATCGGTGAAAGCGCCGCGCGCGGTCGAGAAGGCGATGGCGTTCGTGGGGTCGAAGATCAGTTCATGGGGGGCGACGCCGGCGGCGGTCGCGATGCGCCGCGCGATCTCGGCCCCGAGCGTGGCGGGGGTCCAGAGGTCGTTGAAACGGGCGTTGAAGACGACACGCACCTCGCCGGGGATCACATTGGTCGCGCGATTGCCGACGTCGATGCCGATCACTTCGAGGTTCGACGCGTCGAAATCCGTCGTTCCCGAGTCCAGCGGCGACTGCAAGGCGCAAAGAATCGGCGCGAGCGCGCGGATCGGGTTCTCGGCCAGATGGGGATAGGCGACATGGCCCTGCTTGCCGACGAGACGCAATCGCCCGGTCAGCGATCCGCGCCGGCCGTTCTTTATCGTGTCGCCGAGTGCGGCGACGCTGGTGGGCTCGCCCAGAACGCAATGGTCGAACCGCTCGCCTTTCGCCAGCGCCCATTGTAGCAGCTTCACGGTGCCATCGGTCGCTGGGCCTTCCTCGTCGCCGGTGATCAGGAAGCTGATCGAGCCTTTCAAGGGCCCTGCGGCGACGAAGCGCAATGCCGCGGCGACCGCGGCGGCGACGCCGCCCTTCATGTCCGCCGCGCCGCGGCCCCACAGACGCCCCTCCGCGACCGCGCCGGCGAACGGATCGAAACGCCACTGGGAGATCTCGCCCGGAGGAACGACATCGGTGTGGCCGGCGAAGACGAAATTCGGCGCGACCGACCCCCAGCGGGCATAGAGATTGTCGATCGTGGGGGCGCCCGGCGAGGAGAAGGCGACGATTTCGCTCAAAAACCCAGCCTCGTCGAGCAGACCTTTCAAGTAGCGGAGAGCTCCGGCGTCCGCGGGCGTGACGGAGGGAAAAGCGATGAGCGCACGGGCGATGTCGAGCGCGGAAGGCGGCGTTCCGGACATGGGGTCCTCCATTGGAGCGAACCCGCCACTCCAAGCCGCGCGGTTCAGCGCGGCCGCATCTCGCGCACGACCGCGGCCCAGTCCAGCGCCACGTCGTAGATCGGCGGCTCCGTGTTCGAGAGCAGCGTCCAGAGCCCCGCGACCTGGCCGCGCTTCAGCGCCTTGACGAGCACCCTTCCGTCGGTCAGCCCACATACGCACATGCGGCCGATCAGCGCTTCGTCGGGCGAGTCCCTGACCTGGTCATAGAACACGAGCCAGTTGTCGAACAAGGCGCCGAGCGAATGGCCGCGTATTTGCACCGCGACCGTGCTCGGACTCGCGGCGTCCGGAGCGGGCACTTCGTCGAACGGGCCCTGGCCGTCGGCGTAAAAGTGCGCGATGGCGCCGGCGCCGACATATCCCACGAGCGGAACCTTGCCGCTGGGATGGCTCGGGCGGCCGCCGCCGACCAGACGCGGGGGTTCGACGCCGAGATATTCGGCCGCGATCGCGATCTCTTCCGCCCGCAGTCGACGGGTGCCATTCAAGAGATCGGTGACGGCGGACGGCGAGCGGCCCAGCGCCTTAGCCAAGCCGCTGCGCGTCTTGCGTGTTTGCCTGAGGCCTTCGCGAATCCAATCGACAGTCATGCGCTATCTATTCGGCTTTTCCGAACCAATGCAATAACTATATTCAGAAATCTTCTTGACAATGGGCTAGGCTTTTCCGAATATGAGAACAAATAGAGAACACAATTAATGCGTGTGTCGCCGAATTGCCGGCGGGCGTCGTTGAGAGGAGTAGTTAATGACGAAGATCAGCAAACGTAAACGCCATGACGTAGACACGGAGCGACAGAAGGCGAAGCGCGCGAGCGCCGGGCATCTGCGCGATCTCAGGGCCGCTCATGCGCACCCGCCCGCCGACGTCAAACTGGCCAGCGTCGCCATCCCGCAACGAATCCCCGGCGTGCCGACGGGCTCCTATTGCTCATCCCCCGCCCGACTTTGCGCGGAGCTTGCCGGATGAGCGCGAAGAAGAAGAAATCACAGCGTGCGCCGGCCGGCGATCTCGAGCGCCTAGACGCGACGCCGGAGCGGCTGACGCGCGCCCGTGAGGCCGGCCAGTCCGCCGAGCGCGGCGTCGACCGTCTCAGGCGCATCCTCGATCCGTTCGACGTCATGCGCTCGACCCGCGCGCTGGCGCCCCACGATCCCAAGCTCAACGACATCCGCTGGCTGACCGGAGAGGCGTTGCGCCGGGTGCATCAGCGCGCGAACCTCGATGCGCTCCGGGCCGTGGCTCCGGACGGCCTCGGCGTGACCGGCTTCGGTCCACGCTCCGGCCTGCCATTGAGCGAGATCGCGCTGCACGCCCGCGACAAGATCCGCGCCGCCGAGCAGAAGGCGGGTCCCGCGGCCTGGCCGATCGTCACCCGCGTCGTCATCGAAGGCGCGGGCGTGCGCGACTGTCGCGGCTTTGTGCCCGAAGTCGTGACCCCCTGGCGCGCCGATGCGGTCGTGACGGACCGGCTGCGGGTGGCGCTGGATCAGCTGGGAGAGCTGCTCGGGGTCACGGCGGGGCGGCGGTGACGGGGCGAGCGGAGCGCCCCCGACGCCGATTGCCTCGCTAGGCGACTGTCGTCGCTACTCGGCCCGAGCTGGCGACGCGCCCAAGGCCGCGAGGGTCTGTAGCATGGACGCGGCGGGAATGCGGAACAGCCCCGTATAGGGTT
>JBAQGU010000989.1:0-11852 GCA_049287975.1 Roseiarcus sp. | reverse complement strand
GCGCCAGTCCGACCCAGAGAAACTTCAACGACCGCATCCCGGCGCCTCGCTCGAAGCGAATCAACTCGCGGCCGAGTGTACCACGCAGCGCGTGCGGTTTCTCCTCACCTTACTTACGGGGAGGGATTAGGGATGGGACGCCCGCAACTCCAGCAAGGTCTACACCCGTCTGTCGACCGCCGCGCGTCTTTTGCCATTCTTAAAATCGCGGCATTTTCTTTTGTGAAAATCACAATTCATGCTACGGTTCTTTCATCGCCCTTTTCCGCCCAGGAACCCCTAATGGCCAAGCGTTCGAAGAACCCCCGTCGCGAAGAGGCGCTCGCGCCGCTCGCGGAGCCCATCCCTCGCGTCGCGACGCGGCGCGCAATGGGGGATCGGAAGCTGCGGATCCGGGAACGGCTGACGAGCGGGCTCTCGGTCGGCCATATCGCGCGCGTCGAACAGCTCACGGTTCAGCGCGTACGGCAGATCATCGCCGAGATGCTGGAAAAGCCTGAGGTTTTATCCACCTGTATGTTTAGTGCAATTACAGATCGCCCGTGTCGGCGAGGCCATAGTCGTCGCGCATACGATGATGATGGAAGGTGATCTGCAGGCGATGGATCGGCTGATGAAGCTCAACGGCGAACTCAACCGCTATCACGGCTTCGGACGCGCCCAGCTTGCCGCCCCGGCCGAGGCGGCGGCACCCCGCCTGGTCTCGTCACCGCGCGCGTTGCTGGAGGCCAGTTCGGCAGCCGACGGAGGGTGAGGAAAATTTTCCTCCCCGCAAAGCCTTGAAAAGTCACGAAACCAGAAAATCCTCGGCTCGCCCTGTTCCCGCGACTGAGGAGCGTGGTCACCGCAATCGAGGCAGCGGGCCGGCGCGCCTCATTCCGCCCCCGCCGCACGCGCTGCTGAGGCGAGTTGGGCGGCCGACGGAGGGCAAGGAAAATTTTCCTCCCCGCAAGGCCTTGAAAAGTCTGGAAACCAGAAAATCCTCGGCCCGGCCCTCTCCGGCGAGTGAGGAGAGGGCGGCGCTTCCCTGGGGCCGAGGGTGGGGCTATTCGGACGGGCGAGGTCACGGCCGAGGAAATGATGCTGGAGTTTGCTGGAGGCGGCGCGCGCCCGACCCCTCGGCCCTCCATAGGGAGGCGCGGGGGAACGTCAACTCAATCCGTCAACACGTCCTTCGACTCCACGGTCGAATCCGCCTCGAGCCGGTAGACGATCGGCACGCCGGTCGCGAGCTCCATGGACGGGATCGTGGCGGGGGTCAGCCTGTCGAGCACCATCACCAGCGCGCGCAGGCTGTTGCCGTGCGCGACGACGAGGACGCGCTTGCCCCCGAGCACGGCCGGGAGAATTTGCTGGCAATAATAGGGCAGCGCGCGCGCGACCGTGTCCTTCAGGCTTTCGCCGCCGGGCGGCGGGACGTCATAGCTGCGTCGCCACAGATGCACCTGCTGCTCGCCCCAACGCTTGCGCGCCTCGTCCTTGTTCAGGCCGCTGAGATCGCCGTAGTCGCGCTCGTTCAACGCCTGGTCGCGAACGACCGGCAGGCCGGTCTGCCCCAGCTCGGCGAGCGTGAGATCGAGCGTATGCTGCGCGCGGATCAACGCCGAAGTGAAGCTGAGATCGAAGGCGAGGCCGCGCGCCCTCAGCCGCTGACCCGCCGCCTCGGCCTCCTCGATCCCCTTGGGGGTCAGGTCGGGGTCCTTCCAGCCGGTGAACAGGTTATTCAAGTTCCATTCGCTCTCGCCGTGGCGCAGCAGGACGAGCAGCAGGGAGGAATTCGGCATCTTCGAGGTCTCGTGGTTGGAGCTTCGATCGGTAAGAAGCATGTTCAGCGCCCGGCGCCAATCGGCTCCGACATGTAGCCGCGCTCGCTGAGCGGCCGTCGTAGAGCGCGGACTTGCCGAGCGTCGACCAAGCCGAACCTACGCGATCGGCGACCGCGTCTACAGTCGCTCGCGCCGCGTGGTCGGCGCCAACGTCGGCTCCGGCGCGAGCACGCGTCACCTCGCGAGCTGCCGCACGGTCACCGGCCGATAGACCTGCTTGGTCGCCTCGACGACGTGCACGCCCGCGAAAGGCAGGCCGATCGCCGCGCCGACCCGTTCGATCGCCGGCGCGGAATTGACGAAGAACTTCCGTCGGAAGGGCGGCGCGTAGAGCGCCTCGCTCCAGAAGACCGGCGAAAACAGCGCCTCGCGCAGCAGCTCCCGCAACTGCGATTTCGAATACGGCGTCCCCTGCCCGAACGGCGTGCCGTCCGCGCGCGCCCAGACGCCGCCGCGCGAGGGCACCACCACGATCGCCCGCCCGCCGGGCGTCAGCACTCGCCAGATCTCCTCCAGCACCGCGTTGGGATGCTCCGCCGTCTCGAGGCCGTGCGCGATCAGCGCGCGATCGATGCACGCGTCCGGCAGCGGCAACATGTCGCTCAGAACCAACGCGGACGCCGACCGGCCGGAAGCCGGCCAATGCACGACGCCCTGCGCGGCGGGCATGAACGCCAGCGCGCGCACCGCCTCGTCGCGAAACCGATCGAGATAAGGGCCGCAAAAACCTAGCCCCAGCATCGAAAGGCCCGCGCAATTGTCCCAGCGCGCCCGGAGGACCCGGCCGATCAGGCGGCGCGAGACCTCGCCCAGCGGCGAAGCATAAAATCCATTGAGGTCGTTGACATCGAGAGCCATCTGTCGCCGTCGCAGCGCAAGCGCCATCAGCTTGGACGAGCATGAGCTTGGACGAGTCCGAGCGGTTGCGCAAATCCTAGTCTCGCCATTGGCGCCCGAACCGCGAACCGCTATCAGAGCGCGGACCCCGTCCGTGGAGGAAAGGCCGACATGACAACGCACGTGCATCAGTTTTTGTGCCTCGAGGACAATTACGGCGTTCTCATTCACGATTCCGGGACGGGCGCTACCGCCGCCATCGACGCGCCCGACGCCAACGCAGTGATCGCGGCCGCGCAATCGCAGGGCTGGAAACTGACCGATCTCTTGATCACCCACCATCACGCCGACCACACGCAGGGCATTCCCGGCCTGAAGGCGCGTTATCCCGCCTTGCGCATCGTGGGACCCGCGAAGGAGGGCTCCCGCATCGCCTCGCTCGATTTCCAGGTCAAAGAAGGCGCCTATGCGCACGTCGGGGATCTCGAAGCCAAGGTGATCGAAACCCCCGGCCACACCGCGGGACACATCGCCTATTGGTTCGAGGAGGACGAGATCGCGTTTTGCGGCGATACGCTGTTCGCGCTCGGCTGCGGCCGCGTGTTCGAGACGCCGATGTCGGTGATGTGGGATTCGCTGGTCAAGCTCGCCGCTTTGCCGGGAGAGACCGCGGTCTACTGTGGCCATGAATACACCGCGGCCAATGCGAAGTTCGCGCTGACGATCGAACCCGACAATGGGCTGCTGCGCGACCGGGCAGAAAAGATCGCCGCCTTGCGCGCTTCCGGAAAACCGACGGTGCCGACGACGATATATCTGGAACTGGCGACCAACCCATTCCTGCGCGCCGAGCAGTCGACCGTCCAGGCCGCGGTCGGAATGGCAGGCGCCGATCCGGCGTCCGTCTTCGCCGAAATCCGCGGACGCAAGGATCGGTTCTGAACCGAAACACCCCTGTGTAGTCGCGCTCGCCGAGCGGGGTCGTCGCGTCGGTTTCCGTGCGTCAGCAAGCTGAACTCGCGCGCGGCGTCCGCGTCTACGGCGGCGTCGGTATCATCGAAACCCTGATTTAATGTTTTGGGACAAAAGCTGCGCGCAGCCGCGAGGCAGCGTCCTGTCGACGCCGGCCGGCCAAAGGCTCAAAAGAGAGGCCGAACGCGTGGGCAGCATTGGCGATATCGCGCTGGAAAAAGCGCTGCCGTTCGATGCGGCCAATTCGGGAGCAGCGTGTTCGAGCGCCGACGCCGATTCGGTCTCGATCCTGACGACGATCGATGCGGTCGTCTACGATTGGGACATCGCGACCGATCGATTGACTTGGAGTTCGAACGTCGGGACGACGCTGGCGGGCTTCGCCAGCACCGCCCTCGCCACCGGCGCCGGATTCGCCGCGCGCATCACTTGCGACTCCGAATCGTCCCGCTTTCAGGTCGTTCATAACGGGCCGGCCCGCGACGAGGGCCAGGGCGTCCCGTTTCGCGTGTCGTATCGAATGGCCTCGTCCCAAGGCGCGATTTACGAAGTCGATGATTTCGGTCGCTGGTTCGCCGACGGCGCCGGCCGTCCGTGCCGCGTCCACGGCGTATTGCGGGTGCTGTCGCGGGCGCCGAGCGCGCAGCCCGACGCGGATTGGCCATCCGTCTCCTTGGTCGAGGGCACATTCTGCTCCCGGCGCGCCTTCAATGAGATGGTCGACCAGCGTTGCGGCCAAGCGGCGGCGAACATCCCCCCTTTCGCGGTTCTGATCGTCGGCTTCGACGATTTGCCGGGGATAAATCGCCGAAACGGATACGACGCCGCCGATGAATTGATCGCCGCGGTCGGTAGACGGCTCACGGCATCCCTGCGCGCCGGAGATCGAATCGCCAGACATGCCGGGGGCAAATTCGCGATCCTGATATCGCTCGCGACCACCGACCAACTCTCGACGGCCACGTACCGGCTCGTGCGGCGCTTGAACGGCGAGACATTCCCCACCTCCGCGGGCCCCCTGCCGGCCTCGGTGCGGATCGGCGCCGCGCTCGCGCCTCGCAACGGCCGCAACGCCCACCTCCTGCTGCAACGCGCCGACGAAGCCCTCGAGATCGCGCGGGAAGCGGCCGATCGCCATGCCTCATATTCGGCCAGCCTCGCTCGCGGCGAATCGCGCCGACGCGAGACGCGCATCGCTGACGATATCGCCGCAGCGCTCAAGGAGCGGCGCGTGGTGCTGGCCTTCCAACCGATCGTCCCGACGATCGGCGGCCGGGTCGGATTCGAGGAAGCCCTGGTGCGGATCCGCCAGGACGACGGCAGCCTGCTGGGCGCGATGGGTCTGATTCCGGTCGCCGAAAAACTCGGTCTGATCGAGCAGATCGATCAGCGCGTGTTGGAGTTGACGCTCGAGCGCCTGTCGGTCGACCCGATGCGCCGGCTTTCGATGAACGTATCGATAGCCACGCTCCGTGCGCGCGATTGGCTCGACCGGCTGAAAGCCGCTTTGCGGAACGTGCCGGGCGCGGCCGAGCGGCTGATCGTGGAGATCGTCGAGACGCAAGCCATCGACGACATTCCGGAAACCATCCGTGTGCTTCGGGCGATGAAGGCGCTGGGAGTCAGGATCGCGATGGACGACTTCGGCTCGCGACATACCTCCTTCCGCGATCTGCGCAGCCTCGGCGTCGATATGGTCAAGATCGACGGCGCGTTCATTCAGAATCTGGCCGGTTCGTTGAACGATCGCTTTTTCGTGCGCACGCTCGCTTCGCTCGCGCGGCATATCGAATTCGAGACCGTCGCCAAATGGGTCGAGGATATGGAAGCGGCGCGTCTTTTGACCGAGTGGGGCGTCGATTATCTGCAAGGCGACGTCATCGGCCGGGCCCTGACGCCCGACGCGACCGAAACCGAAATTCGATTGGCGCGCATCGGCCGGACGATGCCAGATCACTGACGTTCTACGAAAAAAATCGAAGGAGCGCTGGTCTACATGCGAGACCGCAGCCTCCCGCCAGGTGCCCTGACAACAGCCCCCAGCCGAGCCGCGCACGTTAATCCGCCTCGTGTGGAGTGAAGCTGGCGGCGACTCATGAGCCGCGTCCATTGCTGAAAGATAGCGGGAGGCTCGATCCGCATCCGGCGCTTCGCGCCACGCCCGGATTGAGCCCGGGGGAAGGACGTTCCCTACGGGAGGGCTACCCTACAACGCTTTCGGCGGGATGTCCGACGGTGCGACGAGGAACTCGCCTTGTCGACGCCGAGTCCTCGTTCGTCAGGCGACGGGCGCGTAGCGAAAGCCTTGAGGCGTTGGCTCGATCCTGCCGATCGTCGGCGTCCGGAAATGCGCCGGCAGCAACAAGGATCCACTTCCGGCCAGCTTCTCGATGAGGGCGGTGCGCGTCGTGCGCGCGAGATTGGGGTCCGTGTCCGCCTTGGTCGACATCGAGGGGAAGCGGAGCTGAATCTGATGGTGGATGACGTCGCCGGTAACGGCGCCGTGGGCGCCCTGATCGGCGATGTTGACGACGACGTGGCCGGCCGAGTGACCGAAGCAGGGCTCCAGCGAGATGCCGTCGTCGAATCGGTAGTCGTCATCAACCAGCACGACCTGCTCGGCCTTCTTCACCGGCAGCACGCTGTCCTCGAAGCTGATGCAATGGATGCTCGGGTCGCCTCGACGATAGGCCGCGTCCCAATAATCATATTCGGTGCGGCTGATGATGTGCTTGGCGTTGGGGAAAGTCGGAACCCAGCGCCCGTCGATCAACTGCGTGTTCCAACCGATATGATCCCAGTGCAGGTGCGTGCACATGACATAATCGACTTCCTCGGGCTTCACGCCCGCGTCGGCGAGCGTGCAGAGGAAGTCGGTGTCGAGCTGGTGGAATTCGGGTCGGGCCGTCCGATTCTTGTGATTGCCACAGCAGGTGTCGACCAGCATCGTGTAGCGATCGGTCTTCACCAGGAAAGTGTGGTAACTCATGTTGATGTAGCCGTCCGGCGTCAACTGGCCCTGAGGCAATTCTCGCCGACAGAACTCGAGCATCTCGGCGGTCAAGTCCGGAAAAAACTCCCGCGCCGGCGCAAAGGGGCGCTCGAGTTCGACGACCTTGGTGATTGTATATTTGCCGATCGTGATGGTGGCCATGGACGCTATCCCGTTTCGTATTTCGCGGGCGGACAGAACAACGCCTCAACCGTCATGGCCGGGCTTGGCCTAGGTGAGATCGCCAGACCAGTCCGGGGGGACCGCATTGCCGCCGCCTATGTTCTTTCCTCGATTGTTCGGCGCATGCGGCAGGAAACTCCGCGTGCACAGGGCGTCGGCGGTTCACCGGCGGTTGAGCCGATGACAGATCGGGAAAAAGGCGCGGCGCAATCCAAAGCCCGGCTGGGTCATCCGACGCGGCGCATCACGGTCGCGACAAGATCGCCTACGTTGCGAAAGTTATCAACCTCCCGCGACGCAAATCGCACTCCGAAGCGCTGCTCCGTCTCCATGATGATCTCCACCTGCTTGATAGAATCCCAACCAGCCACGTCCTTGGCGCTGAGTGAAGCGGAAAGTGGAATATCGTCGCGCATAAACACCCCCGCGAATATATCCCGCAATACGTCGTAGATTTTCGTCTTATCCATCATAAGGACTCTTTCTCTATGTGCATTGCGGTCCGGTGTTCCTCGAAGGACTCGAGGTCGAGGGCTCCGATCACAACGCCATTCGACGCCTCCTCGGTCGCAAAACCGAGCCGAGCCAAAAGATCGGCGACGATCCCGTTTTTCTTTGTTGGTCGGTAAACGCCATTCAATCGAGTGGCGCCCATCTCTCTCGCGACGGAGGAGAGGACATTCAGCATCGCACCTTCGACTTGGCGCCCGAGCACCCGACAACTCATCAACCAATCGTCGATCATAAACTTGGCGTTGTCGTCAATATGACCAATCAAGACGGCGATAACCCCATTGTCGCCGAACCGGTCGATGAGACGGAACTGCAAAACAGCCGCGTGGGGAGCGGCCATCGCAGCGCGGACATCGCTTTCGTTCAGGCGGCGAGTCGTCAGATTGAATTGGTTCGTTTTGTTGATGAGCTGCGTAACGCGCGCAATGTCCTGTTCGCCGGGGCGGCGCCAACGCAGGACCATGTTGAGGCCAAAAAGATAAGAGTCGAGGTCGACCGCCTCGTTCTGAAAACTGGCGCGTAGCGCGTTCTCAGCATAGGTTGCCGTTCTCCGAATGTCATCGTCGGTTATGGCAACCATTTCGAAGCATCCAGCGTCTGAAAGGCAGCGTGGTATGAGAGCCGGGTCGTCTGGCACCTCTGGAACAAAGATTTCCGGGAGCGATTTTCGGACCAACTCACGCTCGAATGGGTTATCGTCGACGAAAACAAGCGCATCGAGCCCGATGTTCAGCTGCCTCGCGATTATTTGGAGATTACTCGGTTTGTCTTGCCAATTCGCGACAAAGCACGTCACATCTTGACGTCTCAAGGCCATATCCGCACGATTATCAAATGGTTCAACCGCGATCGCTTCATCGTTCTTCGAACAGACGGCAAGAATGACGCCGCGCCGACGGAGGTCGAGCGCATAATTCTGCAAGTTTAAAAACGCTTCGCCGGCAGCGCTTCCGGCGCCAATCACAATCCCATTTACCCCGTCATCCCCGATGACGCCGCCCCACAGCGTATTGTCGAGGTCGAAGACACAACATTTGGCCGAGCGCCCCTGTCGGGCGGCGATTACTCGAGCCACCATGTCGCCATACGCTGGGGACGCTGGCAAAGCGACCTCTTGCTTCGCGCCAAACCAGGATACCGGGCTGAACCAGCCTTCGAGCCCGTCCTGCACGACTCTGGTGTCAAGCGAGAGAAGGTCGATCCCGGCCTCGTCGCTCGTTTCACGAAGGCGCTGATTGACCCGTGAGATGAAAGCAGCCCCTGACGTAGGAAGCCGATGCTCATTGTTGCCACCATAATTCGGCAAATGAGGCATAATTGTCTGCTGGATGACCAATGCGCCCAACCGATCTCGTGCGCTAGTCCACAGTTTACGCAGACTATTCACGAACTCATCGGCGAGCCGATTTGCATCAGCAATTGTTTTTGCCTCGAGCGCGTGTGCCGCCACGAAAACGGCATCGAACGCGAAGAGCACAATTGTCGGAGCGAACGCGTAGAGACCGGACTGCGTGTCGGTCAAATCCTGTCGATATTGGCCGTAGGAGGGCTCATATATCTCGACCGCGATCCCACGTCTCGAGGCCCCAACCCGGATGCCTGCTGCAAGATGGGTGGTTGTCGACGAGGAGAGAAATGCCAGTCTGCATGATGCGGCTGTGCGAGCCAACGGCGCAGAAAGGAGATGCTGCACTGCAAGATCAA
The DNA here is from genome assembly GCA_049287975.1 of Roseiarcus sp. GTDB lineage: Bacteria > Pseudomonadota > Alphaproteobacteria > Rhizobiales > Beijerinckiaceae > Roseiarcus. The sequence goes on along the minus strand of JBAQGU010000989.1, from coordinate 2,825 downwards.
GCGCGTTGGTGGAGGGAAACGACAGTCGAAATTTTGCCAGCGCCACAGCTTCTGCCCACGACGCGCTCCAATCTTTGGCTGGATCAGCGATCAGCGCGGTGACGCGTCGTCGCCAGTCCGGCGGTTGCTGCGGTAACCAATAAAGTTCCGGGCTGTTGGATCTCACGGCTACCATGCTATTTACCAGGACAAAAGGAGGAGCGCCCCGCGCCTATCGCCTGGGTAGTCCAACGATGCTCGCAACTTCGCCCACGCTTCGCCGGTCCTACCGCAATGAACGCCTGAACCGCCCGGCCGGTGCGGGCGCCGCACCTCTTCGCGCACGCAACTTTGCAGCGAGGAACCACTCCTCAACCCCTTGGGACCTCGCGAAGTAGTTCAAGGCGAGCGTCTCCTCCGCGATCCGCTGGATGGATTTGCGCGAAAGGACAGGAATCGGCGGCACGCCACAAGGTTGGGCATCTATCCTCCCGCCCCCAAACGATTCGGCGCGATCTCACCTGCTATCAATGCTTTGCAAGCGTGTGTACGTATGGGCTTGGTCGTCTCATCATCGTCTCTCCTGATCCGAGGCCGTCATGGTCGATCTCAGGCAGAAAATCGCCTTATCGTTCCGGCTGGATTCGTCCAATCGAGTCTAGCAGATATCATCGGTCATTGCGAGCGGGATGTTCCGATGATGGGCGAAGGCTGGGCGTCAACAATCGTTGCCAATCTAGTATATTGATTCTCGTGGCTAAATCGAAAACTAAAAAGCGTCAGAATGCTGCCGTCCGGCCAGTGCACGCGTCCGAGGATTTGGCGTCGAAAATCTGAAGTTTCCCTTTCGTCCTGTACAATCGAGTTATCAGGGGCGGCGGCGGCGTCGCGGTCCGGGATGAGTCGCGCCGCGATCGCGCGCATCACGCGGCATCGCCGTGGTCCAAGAGACGTTGCGATCTCGGAGATTTGTTCTGAAATCGGGGGCTAGGTCAGGGCTGAGGTCACTTGCGCCGTCGCCGTTTTCTTGGTGAAATGGGCGGACGTGAAATGACGGAAGCGAGATGGAGAGATGATTCCCTCCATGGTTTGGAGTTGGCATGCGGGGCCCGAGGTCTTGGTGGAAAGGCGGTCCGGCGAGCGCAGTCCGATCTTCCGCGATTTGGGACAAATGTAGGCGTCTCGTCGAGCCTCACTTGATCCGCTATGGCGGGGCTGATGGTCGTGTGACCGCGGCGGCCGACATCACTTTGATGGGGCAGTTTCAGAGTCTCGGCGACAATTGTGAATTTGGCCTCGTGCAACGCCAACTCGGCGCCGAGCCGTTAGGCCTTTTCAGATTTGCCCACACTATGATCGATGGTTTGATCGCCGCCTTCGAAAGCCGCTTCATCGCGCTTCAATCGCCTGAAAACATCGAAGTGAGGTATGGTGAGTTCCCAAACGGCGACTTCGAGTACGTCACCTCCGTACCGCAATACCAATTTAACAGCCACGCCGCTTACCAGTCGGGCAAGATGAGCGCTGACGAACGGCGAAGCAAGGAAATGAAAAGATTGAATTTTCTGGCCCGCAACCTTATCGAGGACGCAGAATCCGGCGAAAAGATATTTGTTTACAAGTCTAATGTGCCTTTAGCCGAACAGCGGATCAAGGATCTCTACCGCGCAATAGACCTCTATGGTCCTAGCTGGCTTCTATGGGTCACTCCGGCAACTGCGGATTGGCCGGCCGGACGCGTCGATGAGGTTTCCGAGCGCTTTTTGCGCGGTTCCATAGACCGTTTCGCGCCCTATGAATTGGCCAGTGATTTTTCCGTGCAGGGGTGGCGGACAATCTGCAGCAACGCTTATCATCTGTGGGCGGCGCGACGTCCGGCGCGAGCATGATCCCTCGCGTCGACCGGGCCCGGCGCCCGACTGCAAGGCTTTGACCACTAGTACCAATCGGCGCTGGAAAAGCGCGCTACTTTCTCGGTGAGTGGCGAGGCTGGGTCAGCTTTCGGCGAGTTGATGCTCGGTGGGCAGCTGGGCGACGCCGGCACGCGGCGCGCAAGACGCCGATCTTCCCCACCCGTTCCGCGGTCCGCCCGGAAATGCTCACGCCTTGTAATTTCTGATCGCCATTACGAGACCACAGCAGGCTCCCCAGATCGCCAGAGCACCGGCTGAGATCGCCGCGGAAAAAAGAAGGCGGCGCGGATATTGCGGTTCCTGCGGAAGGACCGGCTTCACAAAGGCATTGAGATACAACAATTTGTGCTCAGCGGCCAAGTGCGCGGTTTCGAGCGACGCCGCGGCGCCGGCGTAAAGCCGTTCGGCGACTTCGTGTTCGAGATCGAGCTCGGAGAATTTCGTCATCGACATGGCCAGCGTCGGCTCGTTGGATGAAGTTAGTTTGGTGGCCGTCAATTTCGATTCGAGCTCGGCAATCTGACCGGACGAGGCGTCGATCCGCGCTTTCAAGGTGCGCATCTGCGGCGCCGACTCGGAAACGTATTTGAGTTCGCTGATATACTGCTGTTGCAACAGCAGGAGCGCCGAGCGCGCGTCGGTAATGAGCTTATTGAGCGCCTCGGACGTCTTCACGACGTCGAGCAATCCGGTGTCGTTGCGCGCGGTCTCCAGCGCCGCTTGCGCCTTGGCCAGGCGCGCCGAAGTGCGATCAAGTTCAAATTCCGCGCTGGAAATCGCATCATGATTCATTCGCTCGTTCATGTTGTTGACGAGCGCTTCGCGGATCTCGAGACCGGCGGAGGCGATTTTCGTCGCATCTTCGGGCGTGAAGGCGCGCACCTTGAGATCGACGATTCCACCCGGCAAGCTGACCGAGACATTCGACATGCC
>JBAQGU010000988.1:0-2332 GCA_049287975.1 Roseiarcus sp. | reverse complement strand
ATCTTCACCAAGGGGCTCGCCAAGCAACTCGCGCAAAAGGGAATTCGCGTAAACTCGGTCGCGCCGGGACCCCTCTGGACGCCGCTGCAACCGAGCGGCGGCCAGTTCCCGGACAAGCTTCCCGAATTCGGCGCCGACACGCCGATGGGTCGTCCCGGCCAGCCCACGGAACTCGCCCCCATATACGTTTTGCTCGCGACCAACGAAGACAGCTATTCGACCGGGCAGGTCTATGGCGCCGTCGGCGGCAACGGAGGGCCGTGATCGGCGTCGAGCGGTTGGCGACCGCTACACTCGCACGCGCACATATTCCCCCGGCGCGTCGCCCAGCGGGGCGAGCTTGCCGGCGCCGGGCTCGCGCGCGGGGACCTTTGCAGGCGCCTGGGCGACGATCCACTCGATCCAGTCGACCCACCAGGAACCCGGCGTCTCCTTCGCCGAGGCGAGCCAAGCCTCGAACGCGCCCCGCGGCGGCCCGTCGGTCCAGAACTGGTATTTTGGCTTGTCGGCGGGATTGACGACGCCCGCGATATGGCCGGAACCCGCCAGCACGTATCGGACGGGACCACCGAAAAATTGCGAGCCGGTGAACACCGACTTCGCCGGGGCGATGTGGTCCTCTCGCGCCGCCAGCTGGTAGATCGGCGCCTTCACCTTCTCCAGATCTAGCCTACGGCCTTCGATCGTCATGCGGCCTTGGCTGAGATCGTTCTGGAGATAGCAGTGACGCAGGTAGAACTTGTGGTTGGCGGCGGGCATGCGCGTCGAATCCGAGTTCCAGACCAAGAGATCGAACGCCATCGGCTCCTTGCCCTTCAGGTAATTGTTGACCCAATAGGACCAGATGAGGTCGTTCGGCCGCAGCATGTTGAAGGCATTGGCCATTTCTGCGCCGTCGAGATAGCCGGCCTCGGCCATCTTGTGCTCCATCGACTTGAGGCGCTCGGCGTCCACGAAGAGCTTCAGATCGCCGGCGTCGGTGAAATCGACCTGCGCGGCGAAAAACGTGGCGCTCGAAATGCGCGCATCGCCGATTTCCGCCATGAAGGCGAGCGTGACCGCGAGCAAGGTGCCGCCGACGCAATAGCCGATAGCCGTGACGTCCCGCTCCCCGATGGCCGCGTCGATCGCATCCAGGGCCGCGAATATCCCCTCGCGCATGTACGCCTCGAAGCCCTTGTCCGCGAGACGCTCGTCGGGGTTCACCCAGGAGATCACGAACACCGTCAGCCCCTGCGCCACCGCCCAGCGAATGAAGGATTTCTCGGGGTTGAGGTCGAGCACGTAGAACTTGTTGATCCACGGCGGAACGATCAGCAGCGGGCGTTGGTGAACGTCCGGCGTCGACGGCGCATATTGTATCAGCTCCATCAGCTCGTTGCGGAAGATCACCTTGCCAGGGGTCACGGCCATGTTGACGCCGAGCTTGAACTTGCGGGCGTCGGACTGGCGAATGCGTAACTGACCGCCGCCCGCCTCGATGTCCTCGGCCATCATATGCAGGCCACGCACGAGATTCTCCCCGCTCTCGGCGAGCGTCGTGCGCAGCAGTTCGGGGTTGGTGGCGAGGAAATTCGAGGGCGACAGCGCGCTGGTCACTTGCTTGAGATAGAACGCCGCCTTCTCGCGCGTATGCGGCTCGAGTTCGTCCGCTCGTTTGACGAGATCGTCGGCCCAGCGCGTCGTCAGGACATAGGCCTGTTTGATGAAATCGAAATAGGGGTTGGTGCGCCACTCCGGATCGGCGAACCGCTTGTCGTTGGGCTCGGGGGCGGCGACCGGCGGCACGTCCTCGCCGCCAAAGCGACGCAAGGTCGAGGCCCAGAGATCGATGAATTGCCGGGAAAGCGAGGTTTGCGCCTCGAACGCGCGTTGGGCGTCTGAGGCGTAATATTCGGCGACGCGGCCGAGCGTGGTGACGACCTCGGCAACGTCGTCCCCCTGAGCTCTCTTGGCCTCGCCGGTCTCCAGCGGCTTCAAATAAGCCGCGAGCAGCTTGCCGCCCTCCTCGATGGCGCGAGCGATATTGCGCGAAAGCGCTTCGACATTGGGGAATTGGATCTGGGGCGATGATGCGGCGACGGCGGGAGGGGACGGCGATGCGGGCGCGGCGCCGCCTCGGGGCGCCTGGGCAGCAAGCACCTGCTCCGGCACTTCGACTGACAGGGGCTCGGCGGGTGCGCCGGATTCGACGGGCGACATTGGGGCGGCCGCGGTCTCGACGGCCGGCGAGGTCGCAGCCGTCCGTGGTTCGGGTGCGCGCGGAGGTTCGACGGCCGCGGTCTCGACGGGGGACGCCTCGGTCGCGGCCGCGCGCGGTTCGGGTTCGCGC
>JBAQGU010000987.1:0-6452 GCA_049287975.1 Roseiarcus sp. | reverse complement strand
CGCCCACCCAGACCGGATCGGGGAGACCTGACGAACTCAAAAAACACCATAACACGGATTTCGTTTTCCAGAAATAAAAATCGACGCAGAAATCGGCCGCTCGTTTCGCCAGCGAAGTAATCGCTGTCCGCCGTTCTGCCGGCTAACCAAGCAACCTGCGTCGCGCGAAAATCCATGCGCTCGGCGGTCCGCCGAGCGCACGCTTGCCGACTGTCTCCTCGCGCGCTCATTTCGCCGCGCCGGCTTTGGGGCGAGGGCGTCGGCGAGGCTGTCGCGGCGATAGAGGGCGACGAACTCGTCCATCGGTAAGTTCGTCTTGCCGAGTACGATGGCGAACGCGGCGCGCGGGTCGGCGTCACCGACAAACAAGCCGTCGGGGTGTAGGCGAGGCCCTTGCCGTCCCAGGTGAACAGCGTCGCGAGCAGCGCGCCGCTCGCCGCGTCCCAGAGCTTGGGCGTGCTGTCGCTACTACCGGACGCGATGCGGGCGCCGTCCGGCGAGAACGCGACGGAGTAGTGCTCGACGATTTCGAACGCAAGGGCGCTGGCCTCAAGGTCGCGATCATCGACGCCTGCCGCGACAATCCGTTCCAGCCGCCGCCGGGCCAGCGGGGCTACGGGCTCTCGCGCGGGCTGAGGCCCGAGGGGGTCGAGGGCAGCTTCGTGGTCTATTCCGCGGGCGAGGGCCAGAGCGCGATGGACCGGGTCACGGAGGCGGATTCCGACGCCAACAGCGTGTTCACCCGCGCGTTTCTGCCGCTGCTGCGCGCGGATCTGCCGCTGCTCGACGCGATCAAGAGCGCTCAAGAGCGCGTCTACGCGCTCGCCCGCACCGCCGATCACGACCAGACGCCGGCCTATTACGACGAAGTGCGCGGACGCGCCTGCCTCTCGCGCGAGTGCAAGGAGCCGAACGCGGCGCCGGCATCGTCGGCGTCAGACGACGCATTGGTTGCGATCATCGACGCGCAGACAAACCCCGACACGCTCGCGGGGGTGATCGCCAAACTTCCCGACGGGCACAGCGGAGTGCGAGCGCTATCTCGGTAGCGTAGGGAACGAGAGCGGTTTATACGGACTTGAAAGCGGTATGGGCTTCGTTCGCCCACACGCGCGAGAGTCATCATTTGGCGCCTCTCGACAGAGGAGCATTCGAGTTTGAGCCAGGAAACCGGCAGACAGAAAAGCCAGCTCAGCGGCGACGACCGTTCGGACAAGCCGGAGGTCGTGATGCATATCTCCATCGGCGACGAAGCCTCGACGAACGGGAAGACCGTTCGCTCGTCGACGGACTCGACAAAAATGACAACGGTTACTTTCGGTTCGGTCACCGTTACCGGCCCTGCTCCCTCCGAAGGGGTCGTCCGAGAAAATATCGCTGCGAGCCGCCGCGCGCTGGAGGGGGCGCTCGACGCGTTCAAAAAGCCCGGCATCCGCTTGCCCCGCCGCCGAAATGTACCGCTCTATCGAGCCGACCCGAACGAGCCCAACATCTTGATACGCGAGCTGAATGGGCGCGAAGAGCGTGGGACCATGTCGGAAGGGCAATTTATTATCGCCAAATGATTGATCTCGATGCGGCCGTCGACGGTATTCTACAAAGCTCGGCCGCCTCGGGAAAGCCTTTGGGAGTTGTGGTGGCTGGTCACAACGGCTCGGGCAAATCGACGCTCTGGCGTCGGCATCTTTCTCCGAAGATTCAAATTCCCTTGATCAACGCCGACCGCATGATGCTGTCGGTGCTTCCCGAGCCGGACAGCCAGGGCCGCCTCGTCAGCTGGGCTTCGTCGCTACGAGACACCAACGAGAGCTGGATGCGTGTCGCGCAAAAGGGCGTCGAAGCCTTTGTCGTACAGGCGATGATCAACAAGGTCGCCTTCGCAATGGAGACGGTGTTCTCCCACTGGATAGAGCGAGCGGACGGGACGTTCAGCTCAAAAATCGACCTGATCGAGCAAATGCAGTCGGCTGGCTATTTTGTTCTGCTGGCCTTCGTGGGCTTGACGAATTCGGCGCTTTCCGTCGCGCGGGTTCAAACTCGCGTAGCCCAGGGCGGGCACGATGTGCCCCTGGCAAAATTGTATTCACGCTTCGAGCGAACGCAGCGCGCAATCCGCGCCGCATTGCCCATCGCGGATGCGAGCTTGCTGGTCGACAACAGTTTCGACGCCCGAAGCGCTTTTTCCGTCTGCCGCGTACAATTGCGCGACGAAGAGACATTCGATCTCCGACGAGCCGCTGCCTCGCCGCCGTCTGCGATTCTCGAGTGGCTGGATCTGGTGAGCCCAATCGCCCGCGGCTGAAGATCGGCCCCGCCCCTTCAACACTCAATGAAATTCACCGCCAGCCCGCCGAGCGAAGTCTCCTTGTATTTCGACTGCATGTCGGCGCCGGTCTGGCGCATCGTCGCGATGACGCTGTCGAGCGAGACCTTGTGGCTGCCGTCGCCATGCAGCGCGAGCGAGGCGGCGGCGATCGCCTTGACGGCGCCGAAGGCGTTGCGCTCGATGCAGGGGATTTGCACGAGCCCGCCGATCGGATCGCAGGTCATGCCGAGGTGATGCTCCATCGCGATTTCCGCCGCGTTCTCGATTTGCGCGTTCGAGCCTCCGAGGCAGGCGCAGAGCCCCGCCGCCGCCATTGAAGAGGCGACGCCGACCTCGCCCTGGCAGCCGACCTCCGCGCCGGAAATCGACGCGTTCATCTTGAACAGCGCGCCGATCGCCGCCGCCGTCAGCACGAACGTCCGCAGCCCCTCCGCCGACGCCTCCGAACAATGATCGCGGTAATAGCGCATCACCGCGGGAATGACGCCCGCCGCGCCGTTGGTCGGCGCCGTGACGACGCGCCCGCCCGCCGCGTTCTCCTCGTTGACCGCCATCGCATAGACCGCGACATAGTCCATGATCTCGTGCGCCGCGTGAGCGTTCATGCGCGCATTTTGGATCAGTCGATCGAATATCGCCTTGGCGCGCCGTCGCACCTTCAGGCCGCCCGGCAGCGAGCCCTCCCGCGCGAGGCCGCGATCGACGGAAGCGAACATCGCGCCGATGACCGCGTCGAGCCGCGCCTCGACCGCCTCGTCGCCCGAAACGGACGTCTCGTTCTCTGAGACCAGTTCGGCGATGGTCAGTCCCGCCTCGAGCGCTCGGAGGATGAGATCGGCCGCGTCGCTGAACGGATGAGGACAAGCGACGCCGCTCCCCTGCCCCTCCGGCGCCTCGCCGTCGCGAACGATGAAGCCGCCGCCGATCGATAGCCAGGTTTCCTCGCTCACCAATCCGCCGTTCGCGTCGTACGCGGCGAGGCTCATCGTATTGGGATGACGCGGCGGCGTCGAAAGGAAGTCGAACACGATATCGACCTCGGGATCGAAGGCGATGTCTTTCCGCCCCGCCAGCGGCAGCCGGCGCCGCGTCGCGGCGTCGGCGAGCAGCGCCTCGGCGCGATCGGAATCGACGGTTTCCGGGATTTGCCCGGCGAGCCCCAGGATGATCGCCCGGTCGGTCGCATGCCCCTTGCCGGTGAACGCGAGCGAGCCGAACAGCGTCACTTTTACGCGCGCGACCCGCTCCGTTTCGAGACCCCCGGCGAACGCCCCCGCCGCCTTCATCGGCCCCACCGTATGCGACGACGAGGGACCGATGCCGATCTTGAAGAGTTCGAAGACGCTGATCATGAAGCCTCTTATGCCGTGGCCAAGTCGACGAACCCTGCAATTGTCGGTTCAGGGAGAGGACCGCCGGGTCCTTGCGTAAGCTAAGCGCTCTCGCGCCGCAAAATAATAGGCTTGACAGAATGTAAGTCACTACTTACGGTAAGTCATGGCTTACGCAATGTCGCTCGCCGTGCTCGCCGACCCGACGCGACGTCGGGTGTTCGAACGGCTGCGCGCGGGAGCGAGGCCCGTGAACGCGTTGGCGGCGGGCCTGCCGGTCTCGCGGCCCGCGGTTTCGCAGCATCTGAAGGCGCTGCGGGATGCGGGGCTGGTTGACGAGCGCAGCGAGGGCGCGCGGCGCATCTATTCCATTCGCCGCGAAGGTCTGCGGGAATTGCGCGACTGGCTGGACACCTTTTGGGATGACGCGCTGACGGCCTTCAAACTGGAAGCGGAAAAATCCCGAGGAGCGGATAAATGAACGAGACGGCGGTGATCGCGCCCGTGCGCAAATCCATTCGGGTGAAGGCGCCGGTCGGGCACGCCTTCGATGTCTTCACCAACGGGCTTTCGCGCTGGTGGCCGCTCGATCACGGCATCGGCAAGCAGCCGATCCAGAGGGTGCTCATCGAGCCGCGTCTGGGAGGACGCTGGCTCGCGATTTCCGAAGACGGCACGGAGACGGCCGTCGCCACGATCGTTCACTGGGAACCGCCGCATGGCCTCGTCATGCTCTGGCAGATCAACGCGCAATGGAAGCCGGACGCGACGATGAAATCCGAAGTCGACATCCGCTTCATCCCCGACTGACCCGATGCCGCGCGCGTGGAACTCGTGCACCACAAGTTCGAGGCCATGGGCGCGGAAGCCGGCGCTTCCATGCGGAGGGATGTCGACGGCGGCTGGCCCGGCCTGCTCGAACGGTACGCGAAACTCGCCGAAAAATGGCGCGGCTCTCCTCTCCCCGCTCTTCGCGGAGAAGGCTGGGTGAGGGGCCTGGGTGATTGGCGCTCGGGTCACGCTTGTGTCAGAGACAAATGATTACAAGGATTTGCAACAATCGGCCCGGCAGTTCCAGCAGTGCGGCTACTCACCCGCGCCCCTCACCCGACCTCTCCCCGCAAAGAGGCGGGGAGAGGGGATCTCCCCGCCTGAGTTCAACTAGGTCTCGACATGGAACCGACTGGCGAACCGCTCCCGACAACGCTTTTTCAAGCGCTCGTCGATCGTTGGGGCGGCGCCTCCGGCGCGGGCAAGGGGCGCGGGTTCGGCTCCGACGCGCTGAAGATCGACGGCAAGATTTTCGCCGCGCTTTCGAGGAACCGATTGCTGCTCAAACTGCCGTCCGAACGTGTCGACGCTCTCATCGAGAACGGAGTCGGCGAGCGCTTCTCGACCGGAGCCGGAAGACCCAAAAAGGAATGGGTCACGATCGCGCCGAAACACGCGACGCTTTGGGAGGGGCTCGCCGAAGAGGCGCGGCGATACGTGAGTGTCGCCACCAGATGAGATTCCTGGCCGCTCCGACAAAGCGATCCTGATTCGCAAGCCCCCTCTACTTGACCACCTCCCAGAAAAGCCCGACGACCGCCACGAAACTCAACATGAAGACCAATGTCCTCACATAGGCGAAGCCCAGAAATAAGAAAGTCGATTCGGGGACGCGAACACCACCATTGGCCGTCATTGCGAGGAGCCCTTGCGACGAAGCAATCCAGGGGCCGCGTGCTGTGGCCCCTGGATTGCGTCGCTGCGCTCGCAATGACGGTGGAGTTGACGCAACAATTATTGGGCATCGCCATAGGGAGGATTCAGGCCGTGCACCACGGTCACGTCGGCGCCAGCGCCGCGCGCGGCGAACGCGATCTCGACTTCCGTCGGCCGCTCGGGGCTGCTCGCGATAAAGAAATCCAGCAGAATCCGGTTCGGAATATCCCAGGATCGGACGCATCCGAGTTCGACTTCGTGACCGTCCCGCGCGCGCTCGTAGAACCGGCCTGTCGCGAGCAGAAATATTTCGCTGCGCGCACCGCGCGCGGACCGCCGCGCAGCTCCTGCAGAATGGCGCGCCGAACTGGGTTTCCCAAGGCGTCGAGTACGTGCATGAGGCATAACGGATACGTTACGGACGGCGTTCCGGCGAGCCCATCGCACGATCCTCGGGCATCACCGGAACCCACACGGCGGAGACCTCGTCGCCGAAGGCTTGCGCGCGGCCTTGCAGAACGCAAATGGCGACCCACGCACAGACGACCGCGTCGAGCGCGTCCTCATAGGCTTTGAGCGCGAGGCCCGAGGCGTTCCTGTCGAGTTCGGGGAGCCCCGCCTCGACGCCCTCGACATGTCGTTCCAATGCGGCGACGATCCGCGCCCAGACCACGAACAGTTCTTCCCTTCGCAGCGGCAGAGCGAGACCCGGCCAGTATCGGCTGATCTTGCTGATCTTATAACAGAGCCTCTCGTCGGCGTTGGTGAGTTCGATCAGCGCCGGGTGCGGATAGACTTCGATGAGCGCCGGCTCGGGTCGATCGAGCGACGGCTCGGCTGGCTTCGTCCACAAGACGTAGCCGCGCTCCTCCAATGCTGACCGAAGCCCGTCGCTCACAGGTCCGGGCCGCTGCTCGCTCGGAGAGTGGGTCCCACATTTCCTGGCGCCGTAGAAGGACGACACCAGGTTGTCGGACTTGCGCCGTCCGGTGATCGGCAGGCGCGAAAGTGGCATGTCGACCGCGATGAGATCAGGCTCACGGCCGGTCAGATGGCGGCAGGTCGCTAGCAAGGCAATCGCGTCGGGC
>JBAQGU010000986.1:0-5757 GCA_049287975.1 Roseiarcus sp. | reverse complement strand
GTGATCGAAGGCGGTCGCGGGGCGGTGCGCATCGAAAAATTCAGTCATCGGATCGCTCCATTCCATGAGGTCTGCAACCACAGGATATCAAACCCCGCGGCCGCCCCCATAGAATCTTGTCCCTGGGACAAGCCCGGCCATCCACGCGGTTCGGCTCGCACGCAGCCCAAATGCTCAGCCGATCGGGCGCTGACTGTTTCTGAAATATCGGTCCGGTTGGACGACGTGGATGGCCGGGACGAGCCCTGGGACGAGCCCGGCCATGACGGAATTGCGCGCCTCACGTTTCATTCGAGGGGGTCGGCCGGAGGCCGGTGAGGAACTAACAAGGACGCCAAGCTCCGGTCCGCGCGCCCGCTCCGCGAGCTTCCCGGTGGATTTTCCTGTTTCGTGAGTTTTCAAAGCTTTGCACGGAGGATAATTTTCCTCCCGGGAGATTGTCGTAGGCAACGCAATATACATTATACATAAGTATTTCATGTTAATCGGAGCCGTCTTGTCCCGGGCGGAACGGGAGAGGATAAGATGCGCCGGAAACGCGTTCCGCCCACCGCCGTTGGAGGTCGACGAAATGGCCGACGCCCTCGCCAAGCCGATGACCCTGGAATCGTTCCTCGCCTGGGAGGAACGCCAGGAGTTGCGTTACGAATTTGACGGCTTCCGGCCGATCGCGATGACCGGAGGAACCTACGCACATGCGCGGATACAAGCGAGCCTGCTGCGGACCCTGGGCAATCGCCTCGATGGCACACCTTGCAAGGCGATCGGAAGCGAAATGAAGGTTCAGACGGCGAACAGCGTTCGCTACCCCGACGCCTTTGTCATTTGCTCGCCGATCCCGCTAAACGCCACGCTCGCGCACGATCCCGTCGTCATCTTCGAGATTTTGAGCCCGAGCACGGCCAATGACGATCTCGGCGCGAAAAAACTGGAATATCAGGGTCTCCCGTCCGTCCAGAGCTATATCGTGCTGCAGCAGACGCATCGATCGGCGCAAGCATTCCGTCGCGTCGCAGAGACGGCTTCCGATGACGAGAAAGCCGCCGAATGGACCTTCGAGTTCATCGTCGGCCCCGACGCCGCGATCGCGTTGCCCGAAATCGGCGTCGCTATCCCCCTCGCCGAAATCTACGACGGCGTCCTACCCGAGGGCGAACAGGCGCCGCCGTAGCCCCGAAGTTGGGGCCGAAGCCGCGGCTCGCAAACGCGGTCTTCATGGCGACGCCAGGACGTCCGCCGCGCCTTTAAGGCGACACGCAGAAACAAGTGAGCCAATTCCCGGTCCGTCATTGCGAGCGAAGCAAAGCAATCCAGGGGCCGCAGTACGACCGTCTGGGTTGCTGGCGCCGCACATGTTGTGGCCCCTGGATTGCTTCGTCGCAAGGGCTCCTCGCAATGACGGTTGGGTCGCCGCTGACCCGATCGCTTCGGTAGATTATTGGGCGCCGCCTAAGGAGGAGCCCGGCTCGCCGCTCGCTCTCAGAGTTTGGGAGGCGTCATCAACGCCTTCACGGCGGGATCACCCTTGGTGAGAATTTTCACGCCTGTGTCGAGGTCCGATGTCGGAACCTGACCGAAGCCCGGATTGGTCATGCTGTCGAACTGGGTCGGATGAGCTGCCGACCAGAGTTCCAGGAAGGATTGAACGCCCATCATATATGGGTTCTGCGCGACAGTCATGCCGTAATCGCCGGCTTCAACGCCCTGAAGGATGGGAACGTCGATGGCCCAAGCGACGACGTTGACCTTATCGTCGCCCTTGTCCCTCCCGACATTGCGGGTCGCCGCGAGCGCGCCTGTCGCGGGGTTGCCGTGGCCGCAGAATATCACGTTGATTTCCGGATGGGCCTGCAACATTGCGGTATTGACCGGCTCCGCTTTCTGCAGATCGCCTTCATCATTGACTTCCGTGATGATTTGAGCTCCCGGCGCGAGTTTCTTCAGCGCGTCGGTGAAGCCGGCGACACGATGATTGATCGAGTCGAGACCCGGGATGCGCGAAATGCCGACCCGCGCCTTGTCGCCGAGCAGTTTCGCGACCGCGGCGCCGGCCTGATATCCCGCGTTGTAGTTGTTCGTCCCCACGAACAGGAGCCGGTGCGACTTGGGCGAGTCGGAATCGAACGTGAGAATTGGCACTTTGGCTTTCATGCTCGCGTCGATCGCGGACGTGAGGGTGTCCGCGTCGCCCGCCGTCACCGCAATGCCTTTCACCTTCTTCGCGACGAGTTGGTCGACCGCCCGCGACTCGGCCGAGGCGTCCCAGTCGGCGGGCCCCTGAAGCTCGGTCGTCGCTCCCATGGTGGCGGCGGCATCCTTGAATCCCGCATACGCCCAGTTGAAGAATTCCGAGCCCTTCAAAAACACGACCATGCCGTAGTGTTCATTCGCGTCGGCGGCGAGCGCCGGAGCGCTCGAAGCCGAAAGCGCCGCGATCGATGCCGCGATCGCGAACAACATTCTCCTAGACGTTTTCATGAGTTTCTCCCTAGTTCTGGTGAGTTGCAACAAGTTGGTCCATTTTGCCTTGTTTGAGTCCGAGCATGGCTCGGGCATTGCGCAGCGCGATGAACCGGCTCAAAGAAACCGCCACGAGAAGCATCAAACCGCTCACGACATCGTACCAGAACGGGTTGACCGCCGAGGTGACGAAAGCGTTGTGTACGACGGCCAGGAAGATGACCCCGAGGACGGTTCCTCCGATCGTGCCGCTGCCGCCGTTTATGTTGGCTCCGCCAATAGCGACGGCAGCGATAGCTTTGAGTTCCGCAAGATTTCCGTGCGCCCAGTGAGCCGCGCCATACTTGGCCGCGGCCATGACGCCGGCGCAGCCGGCCAAGGTCGCAGAAAGCATGTAGATCGTAATCTTGACGCGATTGACGCTCACGCCCGACAGGCGCGCCGCCCGTTCCCCACCTCCGATAAAGTATAGCTGTCGGAAGTACCTGTGATGCGCCAACAGAACGCCGAGTATGGCGGCTGCGGCCGCAAAGAAAATGATTGGCAGGTTTACGCCGAGAAATTTGCCCTGCCCGAGGAACAGGAAGTCCTCCGAAAACCCCGACACCGAGTGGCCGTCCGTCACCGCTAGATTCACGCCTCGCAGCGTCAGAAGAGTTCCCATCGTTATGATCAACGGGTGGACCCGGAACAATACGATGAGGGCTCCGTTCAAGGCTCCAATGCCGGCGCAGGCGGCAAGCGTGATCAAGATCGCAGGCGCTATCGGCAGTCCCGCCTGCACCATCAGCTTCGCGACGAAAATCTCCCCGAATGCGTAAACCGACGCGACGGAGAGATCGATGCCGCCCATGATGATGACAAATGTCATTCCCAGCGCCATGATTCCCTCGAAGACCATATTCATCGCGAGAACCTCGAGATTGGCCGCGGTCAGCACATTTCCGAATGCTGCTTGGAACCCGATCAACGTCGCCAA
The DNA here is from genome assembly GCA_049287975.1 of Roseiarcus sp. Lineage (GTDB taxonomy): Bacteria > Pseudomonadota > Alphaproteobacteria > Rhizobiales > Beijerinckiaceae > Roseiarcus. The sequence goes on along the minus strand of JBAQGU010000986.1, from coordinate 2,318 downwards.
CGTCACAACCACCAATCCGGCGTACTGGATCACGATGACGTTTCGAGACAGATTGTCAAACAACCGGCGCATCGTTGGTCTCAGTGGTAGACGGCATGGGACATGATCGTCTCTTGGGTCACTTCACCTTCGTGATTCTCCAGTTCGGCGGAAACGCCGCCATTGCGAAAGACGAGAATTCGATCGCTCAACCCGATCACTTCCGGCATCTCCGACGAAATGACGATCACGGCGATTCCACTTTGCGCGAGTTCTCTCAGCCGGGCGTGAATCAGCGCCTTGGCGCCGACGTCGACCCCGCGCGTAGGCTCGTCGACGATCAGCACTCTCGGATTTACGTCGAGCGCCTTGGAGATCAGCACTTTCTGTTGATTGCCGCCCGAAAGGTTGATGACGCGCGCCCGCTCGTCGGGAGGACGAATATCCATCCGCTTGATGAACTCTCTTGCGCGAGCGCGAAGCGCGGAGGGTCTGAGGAACCCGAGCTTGTCGGCGTATCGTGCGAAAGTCGAAACGCCGACATTCTCAGCGATGTCATAGGAGAGGAACAGGCCGCTTCCCTTTCGGTCCTCGGAGAGATAGACGACGCCGTGGGCCAAAGCCTCTTCCGGGCCGTCGAGACGGATCGGCCGGCCGTCGAGCCAGAAGTTTCCCGAGGATCTGTTGTCGGCGTTGACCAGGGCGCGCATCGCTTCGGTGCGGCCGGACCCGACCAGGCCGGCCAGACCCAGAATCTCGCCATGCCGGATGTCGAAGCTGACGCCGCGGACAGCGCCGAAACGCGAAAGGTTCTCGCATTTGAAGGCGACGGCGCCAATCGCCGTCGCACGGGGAGGATAGAGATCGCCGAGGTTCCGTCCAACCATCATATGGATCAAACTCTCGCGCGTCAGCGAACCCGCATCCTCCGTCGCGATCTGGCGGCCGTCCCGGAGGACCGTGATCCGGTCCGCGATCGCGAAGAGTTCGGAAAGCTTGTGCGAGACGAATATGATGCCGAGACCGTGCTTGCGAAGGTCCCTGATGACTTGGAAGAGTTCCGCTGTGTCCTTTTCCGACAGCGATGACGTCGGCTCGTCCATGATGATCAGCTTGGCGTCGAGGGCGATCGCTTTGGCGACCTCGACGAGTTGCTGCATTCCGACGCTCAGGCTGCCCGCCAAGGCATTCGGATCAATATCGATGCCGACCCGCTGGAACACTCCCATCGCGGCCTCGTTCATGCCGCGCCAATCATTGAGACCGAGTCCATTCCTCTTCTCGCGACGCAAATAGATATTCTCCGCGACCGTCGCATTCGGAACGAGACTGAGTTCCTGATGCACCACGCTGATCCCGGCACCCATCGCCTCCAGCGGGTGGGCGAAGTCGACCTCCCGCCCGTCGAAGACGATCGCTCCCGAATCGCGCTGAAGGATTCCGCCGATAATGTTTATGAGGGTAGACTTGCCAGCCCCGTTCTCTCCGACGAGGCCATGCACCTCGCCCGCGCGAACCTCGAAGTTGACGGAATCGAGGACCGTGTTGCCGAAAAAACTCTTTGAAACCGCTTTTGCGCTGAGCATGGGCTATCTTCGCTCCCGATAGGTGCGAAGGGCATCGATGCCGACGGCCGCGACGAGAACGATCCCGATCGAGGCCTGTTGCCAGTTGGGATTGCCGTTGAGCATGACGAAGCCATTGCCGATCAGGGCGAGCATCAGCACCCCGAGAAAGCTGCCAAAAATGCTGCCGGCGCCTCCCGCCAGGCTCGAACCGCCAACGACCGCCGCCGCGAGGGCGCGAAGCTCAGAACCGATGCCGTAGTTGGCATAGCCGATCTTGTTCGCCGACGTGAGAAGGACGGCCGTGAACCAGACGAACAGCGCCGACAGCAGATAGGCGGCGATCATGACGCGATCTACGTTCAGTCCCGATAGGCGCGCGGCTTCGGGGCTTTCGCCGACGAAGAAGAACGCACGAAATGGAATCCAATACGCGAGAAGGAAGCTGGTAATCGCGACGAGCGCCAAGCCGATCAGCAGGATGGCGGGAAGTCCGTAGCTGGCGCGGCCGAATTGAATGTGGAATTCGAATCTTCCAAACTGCGTGAACCAAGGAGCCGCGTTTGGAAACGAGATGTATTGGCCCGTGGTCAGGACGGTGGCTATGCCGCGCGCGACCGACATCATGCCAAGCGTCACGAGAAACGGCAGAATCCCGGCTTTTGCGACAAGCAGGCCATTGACCAGCCCACAGGACAGAGCAACAATCAGCCCCGCCCCCAGAGCCGGCAGAACCGGGACGTCGGCGCGCATCAGCAGGGCCATTGTAACGGT
>JBAQGU010000985.1:0-4450 GCA_049287975.1 Roseiarcus sp. | reverse complement strand
GAATGCGACCCCCGAGTCAGCCTCGGGCCTATTGCCTCGCAGCCCGATCCCCTCGGGCTGCGGGGCGCTTTTTCGAGTATCGCATCGGGCGCGCGGCGAGCGCCCATGAAAAAGCCCCGCGGCTTGGGCGACCGCGGCAGTCATGGGTCGATACCGTCAACGGCGTTTCCCATCGCCATGCGGATGGCGCTGCGGAGACCACGAAACGCCAGCCGACCGTGAGGCTCGCGCCGGGGCTGCTGGGCCGTCTGCGGCGCTGGGAACGCCTCGACGCCAAGAAATCGGCGCCGCAAGTCTTCGTAGCCGAGTTCGGCGGGGCGCCGGTCAAGAGCGTCAAGACGGCGTTGGCGACAGCGTGCAAGCTCGCCAAGGTCGACGCCGGCGTTACGGCCTACGCGCTTCGCCACACCTGCGCGTCATGGCTCGTAGCCAAGGGGTTGCCAACACGCAAGATCGCCGACTTCCTCGGAACGTCGGAGTCAATGATCATCAAGCATTACGGCCATCTCGCCCCCGATTATCAGAACGAGGCCGCGCTGGCGATCGGTCGGAAATGAGAACAAACTGGGGGCGTTTTTGTGGGCCAAAGAGTGGGCTGAAATTCCGTCACCGCCGAAATTGTCCGCAAGAAATTGAAAACATTGGTGGGCCGGGAGGGAATCGAACCCCCAACCAGACCGTTATGAGCGGCCGGCTCTAACCGTTGAGCTACCGGCCCGGCGCGGGCGCAACCGGTCGGCAGCATTAAGCGCAAAATCGGCCTCTGCGCAATCGCGGCGCACATGGCGAATCCAGCCTGATCGCGCGCAAGGCGCGAATCTTTCCGTCGCGGCCGTACGACGCTCTGCGGGAGAACGTAATTCCGCTTCTCGCCGTCCTTCGCAATCGGATCGCGGCACCCCGAGGAACGGATTGCATCGCGCGGCGGAGTGGGCTCAATTCGGCAATCTCGCCAACTCGGGAGTTTCCCATGCAACGCCGACAGTTTCTTTCCAGCGCCGCCCTCGTCGCCGCGGCGGCCGCAATCCCGGGCGCGGCCGAGGCGGAGGACGCGGGCGCCGTCGTCGAGCGCTTCGCGGCGGCGCTGAGCGCGCATGACATGGCGGCTTTCGCCGATCTGTTCGCCGAGGACTATGTCAACCATCAAAGGAGCGCCGCCGCGCCTGCGCCGCCGGCTGGAAAATCGCCCAAGCAGGCGACCCTCGCTTTCTTTCAGGCGCGGCTGACCGGAGTTCCCGATCTCCGCGTCAGCATCGAGACCTCTCTGGCCTCGGCCGACAAGGCGGCGGCGAGCTTCGTCTACGAGGGCGCGCATGGCGGCGTCTATTATGGCGTTGCGCCGACAGGCCGGCCGATGCGTTTCACCTCCTGCGACATTTTTCGGGTGCGGGACGGGCGGATCGCGGAACATTGGGGCATGGGCGACATCGCCGGCGTGCTCGCCCAGTTGAAGGGCTGACGCCAGGTCAGCGGACGTTGGCGTCGAGCCAGGCGACGAGATCGGCCGTGACCTCGTCGCGATTGGTCTCGTTGAGCGTCTCGTGGCGCGCGTCGGGATAGATTTTCGTCGTGACGCGGGTGAGGCCCGCCGCGCGATAGACGTCGATCAGCCCTTGCAGCTTTGCGCCGACGGGATCGCGAGCGCCGCTGAAAATGTAGATCGGCAGCGTCTTGGGGATGCGCGCCGCGGTTCCCGGCGAGGCGAGGCCGCTGAGCCCGCCGACGAGGTCGATCGCCAATTGCGTCGTGACGTGGAAGCCGCAATAGGGATCGGCGATGTATTTGTCGACCTCGGCCGCGTCACGCGAAAGCCAATCGAACGGCGTCCGCGCGGGCTTGAACGGCTTGTTGAGTTCGCCGAACAGCAGCGCCTGAACGAGCGGGCTCTTGCCGCGCGGGCCGAGCCGCCACCGCTCGAAGCCAGCAATTCTGCGGCCGATCGGCAGGATCGCCGCGGGCGGCCCGCTCGTGCCGGAAAGCACCCCGCCTGCGAGCTCCGCGCCGTGTTCGGCGATGTGGGTCTGGCCCATGAAGGAACCCGTGGAATGGCCGAAAAAGACCAAAGGCAGTCCAGGAAAGTCCGCGGAGATGCGGCGAGCGACAGCCTGGAGGTCGTCGAGGCATTCGCGCCACCCATTCGCGTCGGCGAAGAAGCCGAGATCGGAGGGCGGGCAGTTCGGGCCGTGGCCGCGGTGGTCGCTCGCCGTCACGACATAGCCGGCGTTGGTCAACGCGAGCGCGAGCCGTTCGTAGCGCGCGCTGTGCTCGGCGAGGCCGTGGGCGATCTGAACGCAGGCGCGCGGCGCCCCGTCGGGCGCCCAGCGGCGGGCGAAGATCGCGCGGCCGCCGCGCTCGATGCTGATCGTCTCGGATTTCATGCGCCGCGTTTCCCCCGGTCTTCGGTTTGAAACCTACGGGGTCGCGGAGGCGGTGGCAAACCGGGGGGCGGCGATGGCCCGGCGGGACTTTCGCGCCGGGCGTTGATATGGATCGGACGCTCGCCATCGAGCTCTCCCCGCATTCCCATGAATCAGACGAGGATACCCATGATCAACCTGTTCCGACGCTCCTTCATGTTCGGCGCCGGCGCGCTCGCAGCCGCGCCGTTCGTGAAACCGGCCGTGGCGCAATCGACGTTGAAAGGCGGCGATTGGCGGGCGGCGACCGGGTGAGCCGGTCGCGTTCACAAGGGCCTCCTAGGCGATCGGAATCGGAATATCTGGCCGGTGACGATCCGCGGACATGATTGCGCTCCGTGGCGCCAGAGCGAACCTGGCCGTGGTGTTGTTGATATCCCCTGAAAACTGCAGCCGGTCTTTTCACGCGGTCGGATCACTTCCCGATTCGCACGTCCGGCGGGGCAGGGAGTTGATCGGCGCGTCAGTTATCGCGGATACGCGAACGGCGCGGTTTCTCTTGGTCGGGTAGCTGCGGACCTGAACGAGCGCGGCATCCCGACGGCTCGGGCGGTTCTTGGGCGCAGTTCAACAGCAGCGGGACGCCAATTGCCGACAGGCTGGCGGAAGTCCGCCGCCCACCGCGCCGGGGAGACGCTGGCCGCCGTCGTCCTGGCCGCCCGGGCGCACCGGCCGTCATGAAAGCGTCGCCTCGCGGAGCGAAATCCAGCCGCGCGCCGGAGAACGCCGAATCGAGCTCCGGCCGAAATGCGGCGTTTCGGGTATGTCCCGAAAGTGTTAGGGCTAGGCGGTACGGGGGCGCATGCGCATGTTACCCGATCGTATTCCGCGCTTCGCCAAAAGTTCGGCTTGAACGAGCAGCCCGATAGGACGATAGCAGCAGCCATAGCGCGCGGCGCGAAGCGCGGCCAAAACCAAGGACGAAGCCCATGGCGCGAAAGAAGATTGCTCTGATCGGGGCGGGCCAGATCGGCGGGACGCTGGCGCATCTGGCCGCGGTGAAGGAATTGGGCGACATCGTCCTCTTCGACATCGTCGACGGCATTCCGCAGGGCAAGGCGCTCGACATCGCCGAATCCGGGCCGGTCGAGGGCTTCAACGCGAAGCTGACGGGGACGAGTTCCTACGCCGACATCGCCGGCTCTGACGTGATCATCGTCACCGCCGGCGTGCCGCGGAAGCCCGGCATGAGCCGCGACGACCTGCTCGGCATCAACCTGAAGGTGATGGACGCGGTCGGCGCCGGCATCAAGACGCATGCGCCCGGCGCCTTCGTCATCTGCATCACCAATCCGCTCGACGCGATGGTGTGGGCGTTGCAAAAGACCTCCGGTCTTCCGACCCACCGCATCGTCGGCATGGCGGGCGTCCTCGACTCCGCGCGATTCCGTCATTTCCTCTCGGAGGAATTGAACGTCTCGGTCGAAGACGTCAGCGCCTTCGTGCTGGGCGGCCATGGCGACGACATGGTCCCCTCCGTCCGCTATTCCACGGTCGGGGGGATCCCGCTGCCCGACCTCGTAAAAATGGGTTGGACCACGCAAGCCAAGCTCGACGCGGTCGTCGAGCGCACCCGCAAGGGCGGCGGCGAAATCGTCAATCTGTTGAAGACGGGCTCGGCCTTCTACGCGCCGGCGGCGTCGGCGATCGCGATGGCGGAGTCTTACCTCGAGCACCAGCGGCGCGTGCTGCCGGCGGCGGCGCATCTGACCGGCCAATACGGCGTCCATGACGCTTATATCGGCGTGCCGGTGGTGATCGGTGCGAGAGGCGTCGAGCGGATCGTCGAAATCACGCTCGATGAGACGGAAAGCGCGATGTTCGCCAAATCCGTCGCGTCGGTGCGCGGCTTGATCGACGCCTGCAAGGCGATCAACCCGGCGCTGGCGTGACACCCACGGCGGCGCGGGCGCTTTTCGCCCCGGCTCTCCGACCCGCTCTCCTCTCTCCCGCGAGCTCGTTGCCATGAACATTCACGAATATCAGGCCAAAGCGGTGCTCCGCGCATTCGCCGCGCCGGTGTCGAACGGGCG
>JBAQGU010000984.1:0-5392 GCA_049287975.1 Roseiarcus sp. | reverse complement strand
ATCCAGACTAAGGGTTCGTGCTGCGGCTTAGTCTGGATTGCTTCGCTTTGCTGGCAACGACGGATAGTCACCTGGAGGGAAGGCCATGAAAACCCACCGTCGCATCTTTATCGGGCTCGTCGCGTCGGCGAGCCTGTTCACGTCAATGTCGACGGCGTTCGCCGAGACGGTCTTGAACGTCGGCGCCTATCCGACCAATCCGCCGTTCGAGACGAAAACCTCGAACGGAACCTTCGAAGGTTTTGAAGTCGACATCGTCAACGAGGCGGCCAAGCGCGCCGGCATGACCACGGAGATCGCCGATTACGGCTTTCAGGCGCTGTTCGCGGCAATCGCCTCCAAGCGGATCGATGTCGCCATTTCGACGATCACGATCACGCCGGATCGCCTGAAATCCGTATCCTTCACTCAGCCCTATTACGACTCCGACATGGGCATCGCCGCGAAAGCGGACAGCCCGGTCAAGACTGTCGCCGATCTCAAAGGCAAGGTCGTGGGCTATCTCTCCGGCTCGACCGGCGAAAAATGGATCAAGGACAATCAGGCCGCCGACGGATTTTCCAACGCAAAGGGCTACAAGACCCAGCAGGACCTGCTGCTCGATCTCTCCGCCGGCCGCGTCGACGCGGTCATCAGCGACATTCCCGGCATGCAATACGCCTTCAAGACCATGAAGGGCCTCGCCGTGAAAGATCGGATCAAGACCGGCGAGGAATATGGGTTGATGATGGGCAAGGGCGATCCCAAGCTCGCCCAGTTGAACGATGCCCTGACGGTGATGAAGGGCGATGGGACGCTCGCGAAAATTCACGAGAAGTGGTTCGGGGCGGCGCCGCCGGCCGGTTCGTCGACGGTGACGGTGTTGCCGATTCCGAAGTGACAATGGGGAACCCCTTCCCCCCTTGCGGGGGAAGGTGGACGCGCGAAGCGCGGCCGGATGAGGGGGATCGAGCGAAGCGAGATGGCTTCGCCCGTTCAACACGACACCCTGCTTTTATTGTGACCGGCGATCGCTTACGGGTTTGCAACCTGGCGGAGCTTCTCCGAGCCATCTCGCTCCGCTCGATCCCCCTCATCCGTCATTGCTTCGCAATGACACCTTCCCCCGCAAGGGGGGAAGAGCGCGCCCACCACCAGCGAGACCCGGATGTCTCTCCTTCAGACGTTCTTCAACTCCGAGGTCATGCTGGATTCGCTTCCGGCGCTGCTGCGCGGACTGCGCAACACCCTTGTATTGAGCTTCTTCAGCATTCTCTGCGGCGTCGTGCTCGGCCTCGTGGTCTGCCTGATCCGGCTCTACGCGCCGCTTCTGCTGCGCGCGATCGCGATCGTCTATATCGACCTGTTCCGCGCGATGCCGATGCTGGTGATACTGATTCTCATCTATTACGCGTTGCCCTTTCTCGGCGTGCGCTTTTCTTCCTGGACCTCGGCGATTCTCGCCTTTTCGCTCGTCATGGGCGCCTATTCCGCCGAAGTTTTTCGCGCTGGGGTGGAAGGCGTTCCGCGCGGACAATTCGAGGCCGCCGGCGCGCTCGGCCTGCCATTTCTGCTCACGCTGCGCCGCGTGGTGCTGCCGCAGGCGATGCGTGCGATCATTCCGCCGATGACGGGAAATTGCGTCTCGATGTTCAAGGACACCTCGCTCGCCTCGACAGTCGCGCTGCCGGAATTGCTGAACGAGGCGACCAATTCCCAAGCGCTCTACGCCAACCCGTCTCCGCTCATCATGGCGGCGATCATCTACGTCGTTTTCCTGTGGCCGATGGTCCGCCTCGTCAGCGTGCTCGAGCGGCGGCTCAAAGCCAGCCGCGCGCGCTGATCAGGGCAATATCGGCGCGCGACGTGCAGGGGATCGCGCGGCCGATTTTGGCTCAGCTCTTTCCGCGAAGATCGAGGAGCACCTTTCCGCCGCGCTGGGCATGAAGGACCGCTTCGACCAGCGAGGACAGAGGATAGGTCGCTGCGATGGGCGCCCGGATCGCTCCGGAAGCGACGAGCGGTACGGATTCACGTAACGCCGCTTGAATCTTCGGCTCGATGTCGGGATGGTTCATGAAGAAGCCTTTGACGATGACGCGTTTCACGATCAGGTCGAACGGGTTGATCATGACCGGCCCTCCGGCCATGTAGGCATAGACGACGAAGGTCCCATGCGCGCTGAGGATGCTGGCGATCACTGCGCTGCTCTTGCCCGCAACGCCGTCGACGGCCAGTTGGACGCGGCCGTTGCCGACCGCTGCCTGGATCTTGTCGAGCGCGTCGTCTTCGTCCACGACCACGAGATCGCCTCCGATGGCCTCGAGCTCCGGAATGAGTTCTGGGCGGCGCACGACATTGATCGTCTTCAGACCACGAGCTTTGGCGATGGCGATGAGCGACCTGCCGACACCCGAATTGGCTGCGTTCTGAACGACCCAGTCGCCAGGTTTGAGATCGGACGCTTCGTCGAGGAGGAGAGACGCCGTCGGCGGGTTGATGCCGAGCATCGCAAGTTGCTTGGGGTCGGCGTCGGGGAGGCCGAACAGACCGGCTGCGGGCACGACCAACCGCTCGCGCCAACTGAACGCATAGAGGGGGATCAGGACCCGATCGCCCACCTCGAGATTCTCGACGCCGCTTCCCACCGTGAGGACGCGGCCGACGCCCTCATTGCCGACGAAGCTGGGCAGCGAAGGCCGAACCGGGAATGCACCCTGAATCACATATAGGTCATTCATGTTCACCGGCGCGTACTCGACGCCGACCAACACCTCGCCGGCGGCCGGCCCGGTCGGCTCCGGCGCATCGACAAGCTCGAGCACTTCCGTTGGTTGGCCAAAGGCCCTGATCATCGCCCCACGCATCGGCGACTTCCTCCCTTCACTCAGTGGTAGCCGAAATCGACAAGATCGCGGCCGGCGAGGGGGCCGCCCGCCTGCTGCAGACGGCCGCCGACCGCGAGACCGCCGAGGTGAATCGGCGCGAAGCCGAAGCTCGCGATCAGCTCCTTGACGAATTCGACCGGTTGCGGGTGATCCCCCGACACGAAGATGACGCGGCGGCCGCCGTCCTTTGCAGGCCCTTCATTGAAGCGCTCGATGACGATCGAATTGAACGCCTTCACGACCCGGGCGCTGGGCGCCAGCGCGGCGACCACTTCGCTCGCGCTCTTGTCCCCCAGGTCGGCCAGCACGAGTCGAGGGCTGTACTCGCTGAACGGATTTGTCGCGTCGATGAGCACCCGGCCGTTCCACGCCGGCAGGCCCCGTAGCACGTCCTCGACATTCGGCCAGGGAACAGCGAACAGGACATAGTCGAGGCTGGCCGCCTCCTCGACCGCGGCGGCCCGCGCGCCGCTCGCGAGCTCGGCAATCTTGCCCGCAAGGGAGTCCGGGCCATGTCGGTTGCTCAACGCGACTTGATGGCCCACCCTCAGGGCTTCCCGCGCGAACGCAAGCGCGACCGCACCAGCGCCGATCGTTCCGAACTTCATGATACGGCCTGCCGCTCGCTTGACGTCGAGATTTCGGCGTCGCCCACCATCTGGGCGACGCTATCCGGCGTCGTCCCGCTGGATTTGCAGGGGGCTCGCGCCAAGCATTGCAATGCCGAAGAACTATTGACAGCCATCATCAGCTCCGAAGCTTCGCGATCTCCGCCTTCGCCGCGCCGACGAGTTCATCGTTCGTATGGGCATGCCCCCAGAGTCCCCAGCCGCCCGGCGTCGCTTCCGTCAGGAGCACCCAGGTCCGCGTCTTCAGGCCCGGATCGTTCGCCGCCGCAGCGACGAGGTCAGTGAGCTGCGACACGACGGCGATCTGCTTTTCACGGTCGAGCGCGCCGGCGTTGGTGAGCACCTGAACGCGCACGTAGCCGCCATCGCCGTCGACATTCGCGATGGCCCCGGCCGCCATTTCGTGGACGAAGGCCGCGGTGTTCTGGCGGAACATCGGGATGTCGGGCACATTCTCGACGCCCTTCACAACCGCGGCCGCTTCGGCCGCCAGCTTGTGGGCATCGGCGAATGTGCCGACGGTCGCATAGATGTCGATCATCGGCATGGCGGAGGGCGCTCCCGTTTGAAGTGAGGTCACTGCAGTTGTTGGCGTAGAAATTCGCTTGTCCGCCCGTTGGCGAGCGCTGCCGCTGCAGCGTTGTAGTGCGCCCCGTTATGCCGCGCGAAGGCGTGATGCTGACCCGGGTAGCTGTAGACTGTCGCGTTTGGTTTGGCCGCGAGCGCCGTTTTGATCTCGGCTTGCGCGGGCTTGGAAATGAACTCGTCCTCCTCGGCCAGATGCATCAGCAGTGGCGCGTGGAGACCGTCGACTTCGCCCAGATACTTCTCGGTGTCGCCGCCGTGATAGGCGACTGCAGCGTCGACGCCGTAGCGCACGGCCGTCAAGTAAGTCATCAGCGCCCCGAGGCAATAGCCCAGGACGGCGACCTTGCCAGTGCAGTCGGGCAGCTTGGCCACAACGTTGGCGGTGTCCTTGACGTCCTTGGCGCCGGCGTCTCGGTCATAGGCCTGATAGAGGCGAAGGCCATGCTGCCAGTCGGGCTCGGAAGCGACGCTGAGGTCGACGCCCGGCTCCTGACGCCAGAAGAGGTCGGGCGCGACCGCGATGAAGCCTTGTTCGGCCAGTTCGTCGCAGGTCTTGCGGATATCGTCGTTCACCCCGAATAACTCTTGCAGAACGACGACGGCGGGAGCCGTCAAGACCTTCGGCCGCGAAATGTAGGCGCCAAACGCGCCGTCCCGGCCTTCTATGGTGATGCGATCCTTCATTATGCTCTCCGCGGACGGTCGTGTTCATCTCTCGCCGATGTCGCACGATCGGCGGAGGGCTGCTCCAGGGTAAGCCCGGGCTACAGGCTGCCGACGTGACGCCCCAAGTCCAACTCAAAATCTCCGGCCTGTCCGATGCCGCGCTCACGCAACTTCGGCAATCGCACTTTCGCGCCTTCCCATGTGAAAGATTGGAAGAAAATGTCCTGGGTCGATTGCAAGGCGGTGGGGTCCGGCAAGCCGGTGTGATTGATGATCGACTTGGCGGCGCACAGCGCCTGCCGATCGAACGAAAGCACGCGGTCAACAAAATTGGCGACGAAGGCGTCGAGTTCGGCATCAGGGATCGCTCGATTGATCCAGCCGTAGCGCTCTGCGGTGTCGGCGTCGAAGTCGCTCGCGCCCACCTCGAGCGCCGCATCGCAGGGCGGCGTGCATCGCCTCATGGCTGAAGGCGGCGGTGGCGTCCCGCGGGCCCAAAGCTTGCCGCCGTCGCTGAGGAAGTCGTTGTAGGGGTCGACCAGCAGAATCGCAGTGGTCGAGGGATCATAGCTCATGACGATATCCTGTTCTCGTCTGATCGACGTCGGAAGGTCGGTCCACTCTCGGGACGCCAGCCGTCCC
>JBAQGU010000983.1:0-8472 GCA_049287975.1 Roseiarcus sp. | reverse complement strand
CGATCGGGTCAGCGGCGACCCATCCGTCATTGCGAGGAGCCCTTGCGACGAAGCAATCCAGGGGCCACAACATGCGCGGCGCCAGCAACCCAGACGGTCGTACTGCGGCCCCTGGATTGCTTCGCTTCGCTCGCAATGACGGACAGGGAATTGGCTCACTTGTTTCTGCGTGTCGCCTCAGTGCGGCCGCGCCTCAGCCCGGCCTCGAGCACGGCCTTCGGTGATTATCCTGCGGGGGCCGGCCCTGCATGCACGGGTCAAGCCCGTGCATGAGGAACCTTAGACGGGTCAGGCAGCGCCGAGACGGCATCCCGGGATTTACGCGAGGCGCGCCGTCCGCTATGTGTTGTCAAAGACAACACAGGAGGCGCCGATGGATTTCGTCGACGAATTGCGCGGCTTCAACCGGTTCTACACCCGCGAAATCGGGCTGCTGAAGCCGCATCTTCCCGAGAGTGATCTCACGCTCGCCGAGGCGCGGGTCGTCTATGAACTCGCACAACGCGACGGTCAGACCGCCGCCGACCTATCTCGCACGCTCGCTATGGACAAGGCGCAGGTCAGTCGTATCCTCGCCCGATTTGTCCGGCGAGATTACGTACGATCGCGCGCGAGCCCGGAACACGCAAAACGGAGGCTGCTCTTCCTGACGGATGCGGGGCGAACAACCCTCGCGGCGCTCGATCGAGGCGCGCGGGACCAGATGGAAGCGATTCTCCGCAAGATCGAACCCGACGCCCGCCCGCGTCTCGTCGCCGCCGTGCGCGAGGTCCGGTCCGTTCTCGGCGCTGAGGCATCGCTCGATGGCGGGGTTCGATTTCGCAAGCCCGCGCCCGGCGATCTCGGCTTCATCGCGCACCGCCAGATGCTCTTGTACGCCAGGGAATACGGCTGGGACTGGACCTTCGAGGGGCTGGTCTGCGAAATTCTCGCCAAATTCATCGCCCATTTCGACGACCGGAAGGAAGACGCCTGGATCGCCGAGCGAGACCGCGGGATCGTCGGCTCGGTGTTCCTGACGAAGAGCGACGATCCCGCGACGGGCAAGCTCAGGCTGCTCTATGTCGAGCCGAGCGCGCGCGGCCTCGGGATCGGGCGCCAACTGGTCGATGCGTGCCTACGGCGTGCCCGCGAACTCGGCTACGCCACGGTCACGCTGTGGACCAACGACATACTCGTCTCCGCGCTCCGCATCTACCAAGCCGCGGGGTTTGTCCTCGCGGAGGAAAGCCCGCATCATTCGTTCGGGCATGATCTGGTCGGTCAGACGTGGACGCTGGACTTGGGTATGCGAGCCTGACGGCGCCGGCGCCGAGATGCGAACGCGTCCAAGGCGCGCCGGTTCCCCTGCGAAAGCCACGCCGCCCTGGACCATTCTTCGCATTCCCGCCTGCTTGAACTAGTACCGCTCCACAGAGATTTTGACGGGTTGCGCGTCCTGGCTGCACTACCCTAATGCCGCAGGTTCATGGTCCCTCAGGTGGACGGCTTTGGGTAGTTTCGCGATGGTCGGCTTTCGATGCGGGCGAGAAAGGTGGACGTTCCGCCGACGGCTAGGACTGGCCGTGAGCGGAATGTCAGTTTACGGGCGATGAGAAGCGAGCGCAGACGTTTGGCAGGCACGACTCAAACGGCGCGCTTCGACCGAAGTGGACGGTTGCGGGCTCAGATTGCCGAGAGTAGTTTGGTTTTCTGAAGCTCGATCCAGTCTCCTCGGAACGCTTCGCCCACGAGAATGGAGCCCAAGATGACCGGCAACCCGAACAACATCCCGCGCCATATTCTCCCTATCCCCGATCGTCAGCATGTCGGGCTCACGACCTATGACGCCAAGGACCCCGACACCAAGTTTCCGCCAATCGAGCCGCTGCGTCCTCCTAAGGGCGCGCCCAATGTGCTGATCGTGCTCCTCGACGATGTCGGCTTTGCCGCGTCGAGCGCTTTCGGGGGGGTAATCAACACGCCGACCGCGGAGCGACTTGCGGGAAATGGCCTGAAATTCAATCGCTTTCATACGACGGCGCTGTGCTCGCCGACGCGCCAGGCCATGCTGACCGGGCGCAATCACCACTCCGTCAACATGGGCAGCATTTGCGAATTCGCAACCTCAGCGCCTGGCTACAGCTCGGTTCTGCCGAGGAGCAAAGCGCCGCTCGCTGAAATCCTTAAGCTCAACGGCTACTCCACCGCCCAGTTCGGCAAATGTCACGAAGTGCCGGTCTGGGAGACCAGTCCGATGGGACCGTTCACGCAGTGGCCAACCGGCGGCGGGGGCTTCGAGTATTTCTACGGCTTCATCGGCGGCGAGACCAACCAGTACTATCCCGCCATATATGAAGGCACGACGCCCGTCGAGCAGGAGAAGAGTCCCGAGGGGGGCTACCACTTCACTGAAGACATGACCAACAAGGCGATCAAGTGGGTGCGCCAGCAGAAGGCGCTCATGGGCGACAAGCCGTTCTTCATGTATTTCGCGCCCGGCGCGTGCCACGCTCCGCACCACGTGCCGAAGGAGTGGGCCGACAAATACAAAGGCAAATTCGACCAGGGCTGGGACAAGCTACGCGTGGAGATTTTCGCACGCCAAAAGAAGCTGGGCGTGATCCCGGTGGACGCCGAGCTGACCAAACGACCCGAAGAGATTCCCGCCTGGGACAATATGCCCAAGGAGCTGAAACCGATCCTTGCCCGGCAAATGGAAATATACGCCGGCTTCCTCGAACATACCGATTACCACATCGGGCGCTTGATCGATGCGTTGAAGCACCTTGAGGTGAGCGATGACACGCTGGTCTACTACATCATCGGCGACAACGGCGCCTCGGCGGAGGGGACGATCAACGGCTGTTTCAACGAGATGACAGTTCAGTTGAGTGGTGCAACCACTGTCGAGACGCCGACGTTCCTGGCAAGCAAGATCGACGACTTCGGCGGGCCCCACGCGTACAATCACTACGCCGTCGGCTGGTCGCACGCCATGGACACGCCCTACCAGTGGACGAAGCAAGTCGCGTCACATTGGGGCGGAACGCGTAATGGGACGATTGTCCATTGGCCGAATGGTATCAAAGCCAAGGGCGAAATCCGCTCGCAGTTCCATCATGTCATCGACATCGCACCGACCATATTGGAGGCCGCAGGCCTGCCTCATCCGATGATCGTCAATAGCGTTCAGCAAGCGCCGATCGAAGGTACTAGCATGCTCTACGCCTTTGACCACGCCGAAGCAGCCGAACAGCGCGAGACGCAATATTTCGAGATGTTCTGCAACCGTGGGATCTATCACAAGGGCTGGACTGCCGTGACCAGGCACAGCACGCCCTGGGACGTAATGGCCAAAATACCGGCGTTTGACGACGATGTCTGGGAGCTTTACGACACCAACAAGGATTGGACGCAGGCCAACAATATTGCCAAGGAGAATCCGGGAAAGCTGCGCGAGTTGCAGCGGCTTTGGACGATCGAAGCGGTCAAGTACGGCGTCCTGCCGCTCGATGACCGTAGGGTCGAGCGCGCCAATCCGGACCTAGCCGGCCGACCGACGCTCATCCGGGGAAACATCCAAATCCTGTTCGCCGGCATGGGGCGTCTCAGCGAGAACTCGGTCGTCAACATCAAGAACAAGTCGCATTCAGTGACGGCTGAAATCGTCGTGCCGAAGTCGGGCGCCGAGGGCGTGATCATCGCCCAAGGCGGCTTTAGCAATGGTTGGAGCCTCTACGCCAAAGGTGGCAAGCTCAAATATTGCTACAATTTCTTCGGGATTGAGCTCTTCTTCGCCGAGGCAGCCAAGCCGCTGCCAGAGGGCCAGCATCAGGTTCGCATGGAGTTCAAATACGACGGTGGTGGTCTGGCCAAGGGCGGGCTGGCGTCGCTCTATGTGGACGGCAAAAAAGAAGGTGAAGGCAGAGTCGACCACACAGTGCCGATGCTATTTTCCGCCGACGAGACCTGCGACGTCGGGAAGGGAACCGGCTCCGCGGTCTCTCCTGACTACGACCCGACGGACAACGCGTTCAATGGCGAGGTGAACTGGGTACAGATCGACCTCGAAAAAGATAGCCACGATCACCTCATCTCGCCCGAGGAACGGTTCCGGGTGGCGATGGCGCGGCAGTAGCTGAGAAGAAGATAACGACAACACGGTGGCTTTGACGACCTAAAGAGGCAAGGTTGCCGAGATCATAAGTAGGATGACCGCTTTCCACCCCACCGGGGTCATCCTACGAGCCGAAGGCTAAGTCCGTTTTGGGGCGGCGAAAGTAGCACGCCGATGACCGAATTGAGCGCGATCCTGCCATGGCGAACGTCTGTCAAACGCAGCCCCTCATTCAAGCTGTCAAAACCCCTGTGCAGCGGCACTAGCAGCCTGGTCCGAAAGCGCATCTGCGGTCCCGACTTCGAAATTTGCGAGATTCTATTTCTGAAAATATGGAATCGTGCTATTCTCTTCCTTCGACCTCCGATGACGAGAATCCGCCGTGGCCAAGCTCCCCCAGAAACCCACGCCTCATGCGAGCAGCCGCCGGCGAGCCGAGTCGTCGACCGCATGTGGGCGGCTGTCGCATATCGCCGAGGCCGCGCGACCGTGCAGCGCGCCCGCGGTCGGGCGTCGCATGGCCGCGCGCGGTCTCCTGAATGTTCGCCTTCGCGAGCGCGACGATCCAGACGTCGGGCGCGCGGCGCCGACTGGGAGGGAGGGAAACTTTTCCTCCCTGCAAATCCTTGAAAACAAACGAAACCGAATTGGAAGAGCGCCGGCGCTTTCGCGTCCCGGTCAATCCGCAGCATCGAGCCGTTCACGCACCTTGGCGGCGAGTTCTTCAAAGGAAAACGGCTTGCCGATCAGATGCACGACGGCGTCCAGCCGTCCGTGGTGGACGATCGCATTGCGCGTATAGCCCGTCATGAACAGAACTTTGAGGCCGGCCCGCATGTGGGTCGCCCGATCGGCAAGCTGCGGGCCATTGACGCCGCCCGGCATCACGACGTCGCTCAGGAGAAGATCGATCGGCTCGTCTCGCTCGAGCGCCGCGAGCGCAACCGCGCCGCTGTTGGCCTCCAGCACATGATAGCCGAGCTCGGTCAAAATTTCTTTGGCGTATTTCCGCAAGGCGTCGTCGTCTTCGACGACTAGAATGGTCTCCCCTCCGATCGATCGCGAGACGTCAGGAGCCTTCTCCGCCGTTGCTTCTGCGGAATCGCCCAGACGGCGGGGAAGATAGATCTTGATCGTCGTGCCCTCGCCGATTTCGCTGTAGATCTTGACGTGCCCGGCCGATTGACGGGCAAAGCCGTAGACCTGGCTCAAGCCGAGACCCGTGCCTTTGCCGACTTCCTTGGTCGTGAAGAAGGGATCGAAGGCCCGCTCGCGCGTCGCCTGGCCCATTCCGGCGCCGGTGTCCGCGACCGCGATCATCACATATTGGCCGGGCTCGATGGGTTCCTCGAGCGAGGCGATATAGGTCCTGTCCAGCGAAGCGTTCGCGGTCTCGATGGTGAGCTTGCCGCCGTCCGGCATCGCGTCGCGGGCGTTGAGCGCGAGATTCAGCAGCGCATTTTCCAGCTGATTCGGGTCGGCGAAGGTTCGCCACAGACCGCCTGTCAGCACCGTATCGAGAACGATCGCTTCACCGAGCGTGCGGCGCAGCAATTCGCAGACGCCGGCGACGAGCTTATTGACATCCAGCGATTGCGGGGTCAGCGCCTGCTGGCGCGAGAAGGCGAGCAACCGGCTCGTCAACGCGGTCGCCCGCCGCACGCCCTGCAGCGCCATGTCCTTGGCTCGCTCGATTCGCGCGAGTGCGGCCGGGTCGGGCAAGTTCGGCATTTGACGCCCGATGACTTCGACGCCGCCGAGGATGAGCGTCAACAGATTGTTGAAATCGTGAGCGACGCCTCCCGTCAATTGGCCGACCGCCTCCATCTTTTGCGACTGCCGCAACTGCTGTTCGAGACGGCGTCGTTCCGTCACGTCGTGAGCGCTGACGATGAGGCGGCGGGGCGCGCCCGGCTCCTGCGGCGCCGGCGTGGCGACGGCTTCGATCGCCGCTTCGCCTTGCGTCAGCTCATACCGGTACGGTCCGCCCTTGCGAAGGCACGCGGCCAGATGAGCCCCTGTCTCCGCCGCGACCTCGGCGCCGAAAACCTCCTCGATCGTATATCCGACCACTTGCTCCCTCGTCTTGCCGTAGAGGCGCATGGTCGCCGGATTGATCTCCTCGTATCGGAATCGGCCGTCGCCTTCCGCGATCATCACGGCGTGGCATTCGGAGGAGTGCTCGAAAAACGTCTGAATCAGCGCCTCGGTCGCAGCCAGCTGGCGGGTTCGCTCCTGGATCCGCGATTCCAGGATCTCGTTGATCTGAGTCAGCTTCTGCTCGGCTTCCTTCGAAGCCGTGACGTCATGGGCGACGCCGATGAAGCCGAGATGTTCTCCGTATGGGCCCCAACGGGGTTGCGATTCCGAACGTAGCCAACGCCATCGACCATCGCCGCGCCGGTAGCGAGCCTCTAGTGTGAAAGGCTTCAGCGAGCCCTCCCCCGCACGCTGCTCACGCAAGATTCGCGCGAGGTCGTCGGGATGGAGCGCCTTGCGCCAATCGAAGTTCAAAGCCTCGGCGAGCGTAACGCCGAGAAACTCGTGATAGGTGCGATTGACGAACTCGCGCAGACCGTCGAGTCGGCTGACCCAGATCGGAACCGGGGCGCTGTTGGCGATCGAGCGGAACCGTTCTTCGCTTTCGGAGAGGACCCTTTCGGCCAGTTTACGAGTCGTTACGTCCTGGACGACGGTATACATTCCCACGACGCGCCCCTCCTCGTCGCGATGCGGGACATGTACGATTTCGGTGTGGGCGGTCCCGCCGGGTCGAGGAAAATCGGCCTCGTAGATCACCGTCTCGCCCGCCAGAGCCCGGTCCAGGAACGGCCGCCGAGCTTCGTACATCGACGAATCCATTACTTCGCTCACCTGGCGTCCGACGATCTCGCCCAGCGGACGTCCGAACCAGTTCTCATACGGCTTGTTGGCGAAGCGAAACACCTGGCCCTCATCGACATAGGAGATCAGCAGCGGGAGAGCGTCGGCAATGGCGCGCAACCTTTGTTCGCTCTGTCGCGCGGCTTGTTCGGCCTCCTTGCGATCCGTGACATCGAGATGCGCGCCAACCAATTTGATGGCGCGGCCCTCCCCGTCGCGCTCGATTTCCGCTACAGACCGAATCCAGCGCACCTCGCCGTCGCTCGGGCGGACGATCCTGTATTCGGACTTGTAATGCTCATCAGCGCCCGCGACCGCGTCGAGAAAATGTTTCTCGACTGAGGCCCTGTCATCGGGATGAATGCGCTGAACCCACTGCTCGTGGGTTTCGTTCGCCGCGCTCGGCGGCAGGCCATGGAGGTGGAGATATTCCGGCGAGCGCTGAGCGCGAAAGCCATTCCTCAGATCGACTTCCACCCCGCCAACGCCGCCAATCCGCTGGACTCGGGCCAGCTCCAATTCGCGATCGCGCAGAGCCTCCGTGACCCTTCGACGATTCGTGACGTCGCGAAACGCCGCGCCGATGCCGTCGCCGAACGGAAACGCGCGCACCTCATGGTAGCGATCCGGGCGCAAGGCCGAAAAGCTCTCGAACTCCTCGCGCGTGCGCTCCGACATCACCAGGCGGTAGCGCCGCTCGAATTCCGTGCCCATGATCCCGGGCGATACCTCCCAAATGGTTCTGCCCAGGACCGAGGCGCGCGAGATGGCGAATATTTCCTCCGCCGCGCGATTGAAGGCGGTGAAGCGCCAGTGCGAATCCAACGCGAAAAAACCCTCTCCGATCCCCTCCAGGAGAGCGTCGAAGGACGGTTCTGGTCTGCGGGAATCGGCATTCGAAGTGCGTCCGGATCCCCCCTCGCGCATGTCTTTCGCGTCCGTCGTCTCTTTCACCTGCGCCATACCGCCTTCCGAAGCGAAGCGACGTTCATGAGCTCCGGAGACGCGATGATACGCCAGAAGACGAGCGAGTAGAAGACGAGGAAAGGGAGACCAGGTTCGCGGCGCTCCGCGAGCAATCGGCTTTCGACAGGAGAGTCGCGCCCCGGAGGGAATCCGAAGCACCAGGCGTACGCCTGAAGATCTCACTCGTCCGCAACACTGTAAAGTGCGCGCGCTTCCGGCGCCGGCCCGCGCCGTGCGCCCAGCGCTTCGATCCGCAGTGCTGCCCGCCGATCGCCAAAGGTCAACACCAAGCCGTCGCCGGGGCGCACCACGCGACTCGGCTTGTCGAGGGGCGCGACGCCGCCGCCGCGCGAAATCAGAACGCGACCCTCGGCCACCATGCGCGCGGCGAGGCCGCGGGTCTTGCAGAAGCGCGCCCGCCACAGCCAGACGTCGATCCGGCACGCGTCGGCCGCTTCGCTCATGCAGGGTTTCCTCACGAGGCCCCGCTCTTGCGGAGTCGGGGGCGACGTCTTCCTCGGGCC
>JBAQGU010000982.1:0-3087 GCA_049287975.1 Roseiarcus sp. | reverse complement strand
GCGCCGCTCGCGCTGGCATCGCCCAGGCGAGCCGTCAGGCCGATCGCGCCCTGGCCGACCGCGGGAAGGAAAGTCTCGATGTCGAGCAAGGCGGTCGCCCGTCGGGCGAGGCCCAAGCGCTTCAGTCCAGCATACGCCAGAAGTGTCGCGTCGATTTCGCCCCGCTCCGCCTTGCCCAGCCGCGTTTCCACGTTGCCGCGCAGCAATCCGACCTCGAGGTCTGGACGCAGCCGCTTGACCTGCGCCTGCCGCCGCAGCGAGGCGGTTCCCAGCGTGGCGCCTCGAGGCAGACCCGCGATCGTGTCGGCGCGCCTGGAGATCAGAGCGTCGCGCACGTCCTCGCGAGGAAGATAGCCGGCGACGACGATGCCCTCGGGCAACACGGTCGGGAGGTCCTTGGCGGAATGCACGGCGACGTCGATCTCGCCTATGAGCATCGCTGCGTCGATTTCCCTGGTGAACAAGCCTTTGCCGCCCGCCTCCGCGAGCGCGCGATCCTGGATCATGTCGCCGCTCGTGCGGATGACGACGATTTCAAATCGCTCGAGATCGCAACCATGCACGCGGGCCAACAGCGCGCGCACTTCGCCTGCCTGAGCCAGGGCGAGTGGGGACCCGCGGGTCCCGATCTTCAAAGAAATGGAGTTCATGTCCGTTCTCGTCCGAGGATGGGCGTCCTCGAGCGCCACGCCGCCCCGACGCTCGTCATACGGCGTCCCGCCGCTCGACCATAGCTCGAATTCGTCGAATGCGTGGCCTCGAATGTTGATGGACAAGGCGCCTCCTGACAAGACAACGTCGAATGGCGGCAGGTATCCTTCCTGATTCTGATCGCGGTCGCCGCGATCGACTTCGTGTCGGGCCGCTTCCGCGCTGCCATGGCCGGTCGTAAATCCGCGCCGGGTTGAACGACGCATTGTAAACGCGCTCGCCGAGCGCGTCCGGCGCGAAGCGCCTCTTCGAGAGAGCTCGCGGCTGTGGAAAGACGCGCGGTCGGCGACCGCGCCTACAAGCGAACGCAAAATTGGCATCAGCGCGGGTAGGATGAGCCACGTAGAGTCGTCGAACGAGGAAGTCGCGGCGCGCCGGCGCGCGATGGGCCTCTTCGCGCGCGCTCGGCTCGGCGAACTCGGCGAGCCCGTCGCGCGGCGTTGGCCCGAACATGGCGCGCACGACCTCAAGCCGGTGGAGACCGGCCTCGTCATGCTGCGCGGACGCGCGGACGCGCGGGCGGCGCGCCGTTCAATGTCGGCGAGGCGACGGTGACGCGCGCGGTCGTGGAGTTGTCGAGCGGCGAGCGCGGCTATGGCCATATTCTCGGACGTGACGCAGAGCGTGCGCGCCTCGCCGCGATCCTCGACGCACTCTGGCAGCGCGCGGACCAGGGCCGAGGTCGAAGCCGAGGCGCCAAGGTGAAGAAATTCACCCGCGTGGCGGCGGTTTCGGCGTCCGTCTTGGCTCGCTCGGCGCGAGCGAGGCGCGTCTGCTGGATCTCATCCGCGGCCTGATCGCCGACATGGGACTCGCGGTGGTCCTGGTGACGCACGATCTCTCGGTTGCTCGATTGCTCTCGAACCGGATCCTGGTGATGAAGCAGGGCGAGGTGGTCGAGAGCGGTCTCACCGACCGGGTGCTGGACGATCCAACTGCTCGTGTCCTCGGTGCTCGCGGCATGAGGACGCCTTCACCCAATGATTTGCTCGTCGTCGAGGGCCTCGACAAGGCGTTCACGCTGCATCGGCGAAGCGCGACTACCGGTGGTTTCGAACGTCGCGTTCACGGTCGCGCGTCGGCGAATGCGTGCTGCCGGCGGTCCTTCCGGCGTCGGCGAGTCTTCGATCCTGAAGATCGTGTTCGGCAATTATTTCGCCGAGGGGGGCCACATTCTCCCGCTCTTGCGACGCTCTTGCGGGAGGAGGTGGCGCATAGGGCGTCGAAGACGCCCGTCTCTCGACAGGCTTTGGCGCCGGATGAGGGTTGAGTCCCACGCCGCTCACCCCCACCCTTTCCGCAAGAGCGGGAGAGGGGGTTGACAAGCCGCGCTTTACCGTAGGTATTTACCGCTGGCAAATCATCGCCCGAATTTTAGTTGCACTAAACCCACACGCTCCCTATCTCTCCGCCTATGAAGCTCGCGGATTGGCTCCTTCGCAACGACGTCAAGCGCGTCGAATTCGCTCGCCGAATCGGGCTGTCCCCCGGCGCGGTCACGCAAATCTGCCGCGACGCCGGGGCTTGGCTTTCGCGCGAGACCGCGGAGCGCATCGTCGTGGAGACGCGCGGCGCGGTCACGCCCAACGATTTTTTGGCGCACGCGCCGTCCCTCGACAGGGGAAGTGACATGCTGCATCCGGTCACCCAGGCGATCGAAGCCTTCGCCCGCGGCGAAATCGTCGTGGTCACCGACGATGACGACCGCGAGAACGAAGGCGACCTGATCCTCGCGGCCTCGATGTGCACGCCTGAAAAAATGGCGTTCATCATCCGCGAAGGCTGCGGCATCGTGTGCGCGCCCTTGACCGCCGACGCCGCGCGTCGGTTGAACCTGCAGCCGATGGTGGCGATGAACGACGCCCCGCTCGGCACCGCCTTCACGGTCTCGGTCGATACGCGCCACGGCCTCACCACGGGGATCTCCGCGGAGCAGCGCAGCAATACGGTTCGCGCGCTGGCCAACGGCAATATGGGAGCGAGCGATTTCGTTCGCCCCGGCCATGTCTTCCCACTCATCGCCAAGGACGGCGGCGTCTTGATGCGCTCCGGCCACACCGAAGCGGCGGTGGATCTCTGCAAGCTCGCCGCGCTGCCCCCCGTCGCCGTCATCTGCGAACTCGCCAACGACGACGGCACGGTCATGGTCGGGCCGCAGATCGAGGCTTTCGCGCACCGGCACAAACTCGTGCGCATCTCTGTCGCCGATCTCATCGCCTACCGGCAGGCGCGCGAGAAACTGGTCGAACGCGTCGCCGGCTTTCCCGTCAAGACGCCGATCGGCGAACTCGCCGGCTATGCCTATCGAACGCCGTTCGACGCGGTGCTGCACTTCGCCTTCGTGCACGGCTCGATCGGCGACGGCCGCGACATGCC
>JBAQGU010000981.1:0-3497 GCA_049287975.1 Roseiarcus sp. | reverse complement strand
CCCCCAGGGTGGGCGCATCCGCGTCGCCGGCCCGAACGTGACGCGCGAGATGGTCAATCTCTGCGCCAACAACTACCTCGGCCTCGCCGATCATCCCGAGGTGACCGCGGCGGCGCGGGCGGCGCTCGATCGCTACGGCTTCGGCATGGCCTCGGTGCGCTTCATCTGCGGCACGCAGACCCTGCATCGCGAGCTCGAGCTCGCGATCGCAAAACATCTCGGCAAGGACGACGCGATCCTGTTTGCCGCCTGTTTCGACGCCAACGGCGGCGTGTTCGAGCCGCTGCTCGAGGAGGCGGACGCGATCATCTCGGATTCGCTCAATCACGCCTCGATCATCGACGGCGTCCGACTATCCAAGGCGAAACGGTGGCGCTTCGCCAACAGCGACATGGACGAGCTCGAGACGCGCCTGAAGGAAGCCGGCGCGGCGGGCGCGCGCTTCAAGCTGATCGCGACCGACGGCGTGTTCTCGATGGACGGCTACGTCGCCAAGCTGCCGGAAATCTGCGACCTCGCCGAGCGGCACGGCGCGCTGGTGCTGGTCGACGATTGCCACGCGACCGGCCATCTCGGCGTTGAGGGCAAGGGGACGCCCGCGCTCACCGGGGCCGGCGGCCGCGTCGATATCGTCACCGGCACGTTCGGCAAGACGCTCGGCGGCGCGATGGGCGGATTCGTCGCCGCGGCGCAGCCGGTCGTGGATCTACTACGCCAACGCGCGCGGCCCTACCTCTTCTCCAATAGCCTCGCGCCGCCTGTTGCGGCCGGATCTCTGAAGGCGCTGGAGATCGCGATTGCGGCCGACGACTTGCGCGCGCGTCTGGCGGGGCATGCCCAACGATTTCGTAACGGATTGGAGAAGATTGGCTTTACTGTTCTGAAAGGCCAGACGCCCATCATCCCGGTCATGCTGGGGGACGCGCGCAAGGCGCAGGAGATGGCGGCCGCGCTGGACGCGCGTGGCGTCTACGTCGCCGGATTCTTCTTTCCCGTCGTGCCGAAGGGCCGCGCGCGGATACGAACGCAGATGTCGGCGGCGCTGTCGGAAGCCGACGTGGATTTCGCGCTTCGCGCCTTCGCCGAGGCCGGCCGCGAACTGGGCGTCATCTGAAAACGAGGAGCGGCTGCGATGAAAGCGCTTGTCAAGGCGAAGGCGGAGCCCGGGCTCTGGCTCGAAGAGCGGCCGGTCCCGAGCGTCGGCCCGTTCGACGCGCTGGTAAAGGTCAACAAGACCGGCATCTGCGGCACCGACATCCACATCTACAATTGGGACGAATGGGCGCAGCGCACGATCCCCGTGCCGCTCGTCGTCGGGCATGAATATTCCGGCGTGATCGCGGAGATGGGGGCCAACGTGAAGGGGCTCAGCGTCGGCCAGCGCGTTTCCGGCGAGGGCCATGTCACCGGCACCCACAGCCGCGCCGCGCGCGGCGGCCGGTTCCACATGGACCCGGAAACCAAGGGCATCGGCGTCAACATCCCCGGCGCCTTCGCCGAATATCTCGCACTGCCCGCCTTCAACATCGTTCCGCTGCCCGACGACGTCGACGACGAAATGGGCGCCATTCTCGATCCGCTCGGCAACGCCGTCCACACCGCGCTTGCGTTCGATCTCGCCGGCGAGGACGTGCTGATCACGGGCGCCGGGCCGATAGGGATCATGGCGGGCGCGGTCGCGCGCCACGTCGGCGCGCGGCATGTCGTGATCACCGACATCAATCCGCTGCGCCTGAAGCTCGCGACCGAAGTCGCCGACGTGACGCCGGTCGACGCTGCCAAGGAAGACCTTGCCGACGTCATGACGCGGCTCGGCATGAAGGAGGGCTTCGACATCGGCCTCGAGATGAGCGGCTCGCCGCAGGCGTTCGAGTCGATGGTCGATCACATGGTGATGGGCGGCCACATCGCGATGCTCGGCATCCCCGCCCGGCCGGCGCCGGTCGACTGGACCAAGATCGTCTTCAAGCTGTTGACGATCAAGGGCATTTATGGCCGCCAGATGTTCGAGACCTGGCACAAGATGATTGCGATGCTGCAGAGCGGCCTCGACGTCCGCAAGGTGATCACGCATCGGCTTCCCGCGCGCGACTTTCAGCAGGGCTTCGAGACCATGCGCTCCGGCCAATCCGGCAAGATCGTGCTGGATTGGGCGCAGGCATCGCACTCCTGATCCTTCCCGGCGAGCATGGGGAGGGAAACCCAACTGCGTTGGCTTGATCTCTCGCGCAGAGGCGTTAGGGTCCCCGCGCGAAGGGAGCCGCCATGCCCAAGGGTTACATCATCTCGCGCGTCGACGTCGTGGATCCCGAGGCTTACGC
The DNA here is from genome assembly GCA_049287975.1 of Roseiarcus sp. GTDB lineage: Bacteria > Pseudomonadota > Alphaproteobacteria > Rhizobiales > Beijerinckiaceae > Roseiarcus. The sequence continues at coordinate 1,176 of JBAQGU010000981.1, read as the reverse complement.
GCACTATGCCGTGGCGGCGACGAAGGTGATTGCCGAGCACGGAGGGCGGCCGCTCGCGCGCGGCGGCCGCTGGGAGGCGCTGGAAGGCCCGGCCCGCGCGCGCAACGTCGTGCTCGAATTCAAGGACTATGAGACGGCGCGCCGCTACTATCACTCGCAGCAGTATCAGGCGGCCAAGGCTTTGCGCGCGGGAGCCGCGCAAATCGAAATGGTTCTGGTCGAGGGAGTTTGAGATGGCCAAGGGTTTTTGGATCGCCCGTGTCGACGTCACCGATTCCGAGGCGTACCAGGCCTATGTGCGGGCAAACGCGGTCGCGTTCGCCAAATTCGGCGGTCGCTTCCTCGTGCGTGGCGGCCCCTACAAGGCCGTCGAGGGCGTCGCCCGCGCCCGTCAGGTCGTCATCGAATTCAAGGACTACGCCAGCGCCCTCGCCTGCTACGATTCGCAGGAGTACCAAGAGGCCAAGGAATTGCGCGCGAAGGCGAGCCAGAGCGAACTCGTCATCGTCGAAGGCTACGACGGGCCGCAGCCGGGCTGAGGATCCGACAACCAGGAGTTCGCGCCATGGCCGACATGCGGCTGGTCGTGACCGGCGCTGCCGGTCGCATGGGACGAATGCTCGTCGCGGCTATCCGCGAGACGCCCGGCGTAGCGCTGATCGGCGCGCTGGAGCGTCCGGGTTCGCCTGCGCTCGGTCAGGACGCGGGCGTGGCCGCGGGTCTTCTCGCCGCCGGGGTCGCGATCTCGAACGATCCGCTCGCGCTGCTGCTGAATGCCGACGGGATCGTCGACTTCTCGGCGCCGGCGGCGACGGTCGAAATGGCGGCCCTCGCCGCCCAGGCGCGCATCGTCCATGTCATTGGCACGACCGGCCTGTCTGGCGACGACCTCGAGCGCATCGCAGCGGCGGCGCGGCACGCGCCGATCGTGCGCTCGGGCAACATGAGCCTCGGGGTCAATCTGCTCGCCCAGCTTGTGCGCGCCGGCGCGAGGGCGCTCGGCGCTGATTTCGATATCGAAATCATCGAAATGCATCACCGCATGAAGGTCGATGCGCCCTCCGGCACCGCGCTCCTGCTCGGGGAGGCCGCGGCCGAAGGGCGTGCGATCGACCTCGCCGAACATAGCGCGCGCGGCCGGGACGGCGTCACGGGACCCCGCCAGCGCGGCGAAAT
>JBAQGU010000980.1:0-5019 GCA_049287975.1 Roseiarcus sp. | reverse complement strand
AAGGTAAAGACGGGCGTGTCACCGTAATCATTGGTCTCGACTGTTTCCCTCCGTGAAGACATATTGGGCGGCGGTTCCTGACCCCAGGGCAGGAGGGCGGGATAGTCATGGTGTTGAGGGGCGGCGTCTGATGAACCTTGCTCGATGTTTGGCGGTAGCGCTGGCCGTCGCAGCGCTGGCGGCCTGCAGACAATCCCAGCAGGCCACTCAGACCGCGCCACCGCCGCCGCCTGCTGTCGGCGTGCAACAGGCCCGCATCAAGAACGTCGCGCCGTCGAACTCGTTCGTCGGCCGGATCAAGGCGATCGACATCGTGCAGCTACGCGCGCGAGTCGAGGGGTTCCTCGAGAAAGTGCTCTTCAAGGAAGGTCAGCACGTCAAAACCGGCGACTTGCTGTATCAAATCGAGAAGACGCAATACCAGGCCGCGGTCGATCAGGCGAACGCCAATCTCGCGGCGGCCGAGGCGGTGCAACTCAACGCCCAGCTCCAGTTCGCTCGCGCGGACAATTTGGTGAAAACTCAAGCCGTCCCGCAGACGACGCTGGACCAGGACCGCGCCAACCTGGACAGCGCCAAGGCGAGCATTCTTCAGAACAAAGCCACGTTGGCGATCGCGCTGGAAAATCTCGGCTATACCGACATCAAATCTCCGATAGACGGACGCACCGGCCTGACCGCTTATACGCAGGGAAATCTCGTCAATCCCGCCAGCGGCGTTCTGGCGACGATCGTCAGCGAAGATCCCATATACGTGCAATTTCCTGTGAGCGTGCGCCAGATCGCGGACATAATGACCAAGCACAATCAGGAGCCCGGCGGTCCGATCAATATCAAGGTTTTTGTTCGACTCGCGAACCGGCAGGAATATCCCCATCCCGGCGTCTGGAACTACATCGGCAACCAGGTCGATCAGCAGACCGACACGCTGCTGGTGCGCGCCACCCTGCCCAATCCGGAGCGACTGTTGGTGGACGGCGCGTTCGTCACGGTCGAGATCAGGGAGAACGAAGAGACGCCGCGGCTGGTGATTCCGAGGGCGGCGCTGCAACTGGACCAGGCCGGGGTCTTCGTGCTCATCGTCGACAAGGAGCACAAGGTCGAGACCAGGCGGGTGACGACGGGAGAAGCGGTGGGGACCGACATCGCGATCGCTTCGGGACTGCAAGAGGGCGATGCGGTGATCGTCGACGGGGTGCAGAAGGTTCGGCCCGGCCAAGTCGTCGCGGAGACGATGATTCCCGCGAACGACCGAGCCGCGAAATGATTTCCGCGATTTTCGTCGACCGGCCGCGATTGGCTTTCGTGATCTCGATCGTCATCACGCTCGCCGGACTGATCGCCATCCTCACGATTCCGGTCGCGCAATTTCCGGAGATCGTGCCGCCGCAGGTGACGCTGACCGCGAACTATCCCGGCGCGGACGCGGAAACGGTCGAAGCCACCATTGCCCAGCCGATCGAGGAGCAGGTCAACGGCGTCGACAACGCGATCTACTACCAGTCGACCAGCGGGGCCGACGGCAGTTACACGCTGAACGTCACTTTCGCGCTCGGCACCAATCCCGACATCGACACCGTCAACGTGCAAAATCGCGCTGCCCTCGCCGAGGCGCAACTGCCCCCCGAAGTATTGCTGCAAGGCCTCTCGATCCGAAAAAAGTCCGCGGCGCTGTTGCAGGTGCTGCTGCTCTATTCGCCCAAGGGCACCTATGATCAGCTCTATCTCAGCAATTACGCGACCATCAATATCATCGACGCGCTGTCGCGGCTGAACGGCGTCGGCCAGGCCAGCCTGTTCGGGCCGCTCGACTATTCCTTGCGCATATGGCTCGATCCCAGCGAACTCACCGCACTCAACCTGACGCCGAGCGACGTCGAAGCGGCGGTGCAGGCGCAGAGCGTGCCGGCGGCGCTGGGTCGGGTCGGCTCCGCTCCGGTATCGCCGAATCAGCGCAGTCAATTCACTGTCAAGACGCAGGGACGATTGACCACTCCCGCCGAATTCGAAAACATCGTGCTCAGAACCAATCCCGAGGGCTCGGTCGTTCGCATCAAGGACGTGGCGCGGGTCGAGATGAACGCCGCCTCCTCGGATCGTTATTCGCGTTTCAACGGCGCCCCGACCGCCGCGATCGGCATCTATCAGTCGCCCGGAGCCAACGCCGTCCAGATCACGAAAGCCGTACAGGAAACCATGGACGCGCTGGCCAAGCGCTTCCCGAACGACCTCACCTATTCGGTGTTTTTCGACACCACCGTCTTCGTCAAAGCGACGATCGAGGAGGTCGTGCGCACGCTGGGCGAGGCCTTCGTCCTGGTCGGCATTGTGGTGTTCCTCTTCCTCGGCAAACTTCGCACGACCCTCATTCCCTTGATCGCCGTGCCGGTTTCGATCATCGGTGCATTCGCCGTCATGCTGGCGATCGGCTATTCCGCCAACACCGTCTCGCTGCTCGCCCTGGTGCTCGCCATCGGAATCGTGGTCGACGACGCGATCGTCGTCATCGAGAATGTCGAGCGCGTAGTCGAGGAGGAACCGAATCTGTCGGTCCCCGAAGCCACCAAGAAGGCGATGGCGGAGATCACCGCGCCGATCATCGCGATCACGTTGGTTCTCCTCTCGGTGTTCGTGCCCGTCGCCTTCATTCCCGGCATCAGCGGGCAATTGTTCCGGCAATTCGCCGTGGCCGTGTCGGTCTCGATGCTGATTTCTGCGCTCAACGCGCTGACGCTGAGCCCGGCGCTGTGCTCGGTCCTGATCAAGCGCGGTCAGACGAGCCGCGGGCCGATTCGCTGGGTGCTCGGCGGCATAGATCGCGTCCGCGACGGCTATGCTTCGATCGTGAGCCGACTCGTTCGCGTCGCGGTGGTGGGGGTCGTCGTCACGGTCGGCGTCCTGGCGGCTTCGGCGTATCTGTTCTCGAAGACGCCACAGAGCTTTCTGCCGGAGGAGGATCAGGGCGCGCTGTTCGCCGCCATGCGATTGCCGGAGGGGGCCTCGATCAATCGAACCGAGGGGGTCGTCGAGCAGGCCGAAAGCGTCATGCGGGGCATTGCGGGAGTCGAAGGCGTCCTGTCGGTGGTCGGGTTCGATTTCATCGACGGATTTGCTGCGTCGAACCAGGCTTTCTTCGTCATTCGTCTGAAACCCTACGAGGATCGCACCGACCCCTCGCAGGGAGCCGCCGCGATTGTCGCTCAGCTTCGCCCGAAACTGGCGGCGATCCAGCAGGCGGTCGTGTTTCCGTTCAACCTGCCGCCCATTCTCGGTCTGGGGAACACGGGCGGATTCCAATATGTTCTGGAGGGTTTGCAGAGTCAGCCGCCGGCAGAAATCGCCGGGACGATGCGCGGCCTGCTGGTAGCGGCGAACCAACAGCCGGAACTCGCCGGCGTTTTCTCGACCTTCGCCGCCGACACCCCGCAGGTCCGGCTGGATATCGACCGCAACAAGGCGCAGGTGCTCGGCGTCAAGATCGCCGACCTCTTCAACACTGTGCAATCGACCATCGGTCGCTTTTATATCAATAACTTCAATGTTTTCGGTAGAACCTGGCAAGTCAATGTCCAGGCCGACGCGCCGTATCGGAACGAGATCGACAACATCTTCGACGTCTACGTCCGCAATGGGGCCGGCGCCATGGTGCCGGTGCGCGTGCTGGCGCAGCCGGAAATCATCCAGGGTCCGCAATTGCTGGTGCGCTACAACGGCTTTCGCGCCGCCCTGATCAACGGCGCGCCCAAGCCCGGCTTCAGTTCAGGCCAGGCGCTGAATGCGATGGAGCGCATTTCCGCGACGACGCTGCCCGCAGGTTATGCCTTCGAGTGGACCGGAACCGCGCTTCAGGAGAAGGCCGCCGCCGGCGGCGCGTCGCTCGTGCTCGGCCTCGCGGTCCTGTTCGCCTACCTCTTTCTCGTCGCTCTCTACGAGAGCTGGAACATTCCCATTCCGGTTTTGCTGTCGGTCAGCGTCGGCATCCTCGGCGGCATAGCGGCGGTCGTGATTGCCGGCCGCAGCTTCGACGTCTATTCGCAGATCGGGTTGGTGGTGCTGATCGCGCTCGCGGCCAAGAACGGCATTCTCATCGTCGAGTTCGCCGTGGATGAACGGAGGTCGGGCAAGTCGATTCTCGACGCGGCGACCGCGGGCGCGCGGCTGCGGTTCCGGCCGGTGATGATGACGAGTTTCGCTTTCATCCTCGGACTGTTGCCGCTCGTGATCGCCGTCGGCGCCGGGGCGACCAGTCGTCGCGCGGTCGGCACGCCGGTGTTCGGCGGCATGCTGTTCGCGTCCATCTTCGGCATCTTCATCATCCCGATGCTATACGTCGTCTTCCAGAAGCTGCGGGAGCGCGTATCCGGCGCCGCGGCGCCGTCGCCGGCCGAACGTCCGGTTTCGAGGCCGGTCGCTCCGGAGGCGGGCGAGTGAGGAATCCCAACGCCCGCAACCCCGGCGCCGCTTCGGCCGTCATGGCGGTCGGCTACAACCAAAACACTTGGGATCACGAAAAATGCAAGAAACGTTGATTTCCTCCGGGTAGCGTTGGCTGGGAGCCGATGAGCAGCGTCACAATGATCGACCCTCGTTCGCCGCTGCAGCCGCTGGCGGCCCATGCCGCCGAGCGCAACATTCTCGTCGGCCATCGTTTCGTCGAGTCCGATGACGATTTGGCGCTTCGTGCGGACGAGTTGGCATCCTTCTCGAATTCGATCGCAAAAGTTCGCCGTTTGAGCGGGGCGGCGCGAATTGTAGCGCGGACGCTTCTTCGACAGCTCGGCGTCCCGCCCTGCTCGATTCCGAAAGATGGGAAGGGCGCGCCGGTTTGGCCTCCGGGCGTGGTCGGCTCGCTGGCCCATGCGGACGACATTGCCGTTGCCGCCGTGGCGCTGGAGTCGAACGGGCTGTCGATCGGCATCGACATCGAACCGGACGTAGATTTGCCCGACGGATTGACTGAGATCGTCGCCACGCCGAACGAACTTCGCAGATATCATGACGGCATCCTGAGAAGCCGTC
>JBAQGU010000979.1:0-4172 GCA_049287975.1 Roseiarcus sp. | reverse complement strand
GCACAGTATGGGACCCCATCGCCGGACCGAGTCGCAGATCGGGCGCCCTGCCGATCTCTATCGGGATCGCTGCGGCGCGCCTGTTCCGACCAGCCTGAGCGACCGACCCGCGACGATCGAACCCAAGCACCAGCCGCGGGCAAAGGATCAGTTTTTACGCTGTGCGGCGAGGTTCCTTAAATCCAATCATTGTAATATTCGTGGCGCGATTTTTCTCGAGCTCAGGACCCGAGACGTCCTATTTATGTCGGGTTTCAGAGAGAACATTTATCAACCACTCATTAACGAAACAGGGCCCAGCACTGCAAAGGCGGTTGTAATGATCCCGTTCGCGACATTCGATTCTGAAGCTCTCGGTCTTCTCCAGGCCGCGGTAGACCAAGCCTGGCGCAGCCTTCCGTCGCATAGGCGGACACTGGAAACCAAAGAGCGCATGGCGAAAGCTGTCTTGCGTTCGGCGACTCAGGGTGAACGCGATCCCGTTCGACTGAATGCGATCGCCGCGGCCGCCGTCCTCGCCGAGCCAGCCCATGCGTATGATATCGAAGTGCGCCAGGGCGACGAGACGATGTCGTCGCTGCGCTCGGTCGAGTTGGCCAATCCGAGGGCGGTGTGGGGCCATATCGCCGAACTCGCAAAAAAGGTTTCTGCTCCGAGGGCCCGGATTCGCGTCATGGATCAATCCGGCGCGATCCTCATTTCGATCGGGATCGCAGCCGCGCGCCTTCTCCAGTCAGCTGACGTTCATCGATTTTAGACCGCAGTCGGTTTGGGCATGAGATAAATGTAGCGCGCGCCCCGTTTGACCGCTTCGCTCAATTCCGGTTCGAGATCGTCCGCCGACAAATCGAGTTCGTGAGCGACGGCCGCCAACCCGACATCCCTATAAATTCGCTCCAGGAGCCGACCCGTGCGGACGGGTTTGGTCATTGTTTCGGAATCGGAAAGTGTAGCGGAGGTAGACGTCATCGGCATATGTCCGGTTAGAACAAGGACGCGACGCAACGGAACGCTGACACTGCCGTAACGTAATGCGCTTATTGTGGTTACTGACCCGTTAATGTCAGCCCAACCGTTCCGATTCATGCGCAGTTGAGGCGGCCGAAAATCCGTCCGAGGTTTCGTCGCGGTGCGCGTTTTATTTCGGCTTCGGTGCGGAGGCGTCTCTATACGCAAGCCGCCTTTGCAAGTCTGCATAGGGAGCGCGCGACCCGAAACCGGCGATCCCTTCCGGGGCGGAGCGCCCTGTGGCGCGAAATTTCCGTAAAACAAGATAGCTGAGATTCTGTTTTCCTAAAAACGAAATCCTTGCTAATCTTACGGCAGGTCGCTACGAGGCCCGATGGATGGGGCCGGCGGCGCGGAAGCTGGAGTGCATGGACAAAAGGCGAAAAGCCGGGAAAGGGCTGTTTCGGTTGGAACGCGTGCGGAAGTGAGGAGCTGCAAGTGTCGTAATTTCGAACCCGACAATCGGGCGCCCGGAAATTTTCCTCGTTGCAAACCGTTGAAATTCCACAAAACCAGGAAAAATAACTCTGTGCAGGGCCGCCGCGAGCCGACTGCGGACCGGGGTTAGCGAGCCCCGCGTCACCAGCGGATCAGCGCGGCGCCCCAGGTGAAACCGCCGCCCATCGCTTCGATCATCACGAGGTCGCCCTTCTTGATGCGTCCGTCCGAAACCGCCACTTCGAGCGCCAGGGGTATCGAGGCCGCCGAGGTGTTGCCGTGGCGATCGACGGTCACCACCACCTTCTCGCGGGCGATCCCGAGCTTGTCCGCCGAGGCGTCGATGATTCGCCGGTTGGCCTGGTGCGGCACGAACCAGTCGATGTCCTGCGGCCCCACCTGAGCGGATTCGAAACAGGCTCGGATGACGTCGGTCACCATGCCGACCGCGTGCTTGAAGACTTCCCTGCCCTCCATGCGGAGATGACCGACGGTCTTGGTCGTCGAGGGGCCGCCGTCGACATAGAGCTTGGCGCGGTGGCGGCCGTCCGAGCGCAACTGCGTCGAGATGATTCCGGGCGAGGTCAGCTTGCCGTCGCTGGGAGCCGCCTCCAGCACGATCGCCCCCGCCCCGTCGCCGAACAGGACGCAGGTCGTGCGGTCGGTCCAGTCGAGCAGCCGCGAGAACGTCTCCGCGCCGATCACCAGCGCGCGCCTGTGCGAGCCGGAAATCAGGAATTTGTCCGCGGTCGCGACGGCGAACACGAAACCCGTGCAGACCGCCTGGAGGTCGAAGGCGACGCCGTGATCCATATGAAGATTGGCCTGAATCTGGGTCGCGACCGCCGGAAACGTGTAGTCGGGGGTGGAGGTCGCGGCGATGACGAGATCAATGTCGGCGGCGGTCAGTCCCGCGTGGGCGAGCGCCATCTCCGCCGCGCGAGTCCCCAAATGCGACGTCGTCTGGCCCTCGGCGGCGATATGGCGCTGCCGGATGCCCGTGCGCTGTTCGATCCACTCGTCCGACGTATCGATCCGTTCCGCCAGTTCGGAATTCGACAGTATGCGCTTGGGCAGGCAGGCGCCGACGCCGCGCACGACAGAACGAAGTTTCAAATCGGTCATGAAAGGGGGCGTTCCCAAAGGGGCAGCGAATTCACGGCGTCGCTGCCGCGGCGGCGGGGGACTTCGTTGGATTGCCCGACCATTTCGCGAATTTTTCCGAGCAGTTCCTGGCGGACCATGTCGTAGCCGACCTCGATCGCGCCGGCGAAGCTCTCGGCGTCCGCCCCGCCATGACTCTTGATGACGACGCCGTCAAGGCCGAGAAAAACGCCGCCATTGACGCGTCCCGGGTCCATCTTGTCGCGCAGGGCGCGAAACGCGTCGCGGGCGAGCCAATATCCCAGCCGCGAAAGCCAAGACTGGCGCATTGCGTCGCGCATGTACTGGCCGAGCTGTTTGGCGGTTCCTTCGGCGGTCTTCAGCGCGATATTGCCCGTGAAGCCTTCGGTTACGATCACATCGACGGTGCCCTTGCCCAGATCGTCGCCCTCGACGAAACCGTGATAGCTGAGGTTCGGCAGTTTCGTTTCCCTGAGCACGCGGCCGGCGGCCTTCACCTCTTCGATGCCCTTGATTTCCTCGACCCCCACGTTGAGGAGACCGACGGTCGGGCTTTCGATGTCGAACAGGATGCGCGCCATCGCCGCCCCCATGATCGCAAGATCAATCAGATGCTGAGCGTCGGCGCCGATCGTCGCCCCGACGTCGAGCACGATCGATTCGCCTCGCAGGGTCGGCCACATCGCGGCGATCGCGGGCCGTTCGATCAGCGGCAGCATATGCAGGCATACCTTGGCCATCGCCATCAGCGCGCCAGTGTTGCCCGCCGACACCGCGCAATCGGCCTCGCCCTTCTTCACCGCCTCGATCGCCCGCCACATCGAGGACGTGCGGCGGCCGGATCGCAGCGCCTGGCTGGGCTTGTCCGTCATCTTGATCGCGACTTCGCAATGAACGATGCGCGACTTTGCCGCAAGCGCCTCCCGTCCCGAAAGCAGCGGCGCAATGATTCTCTCGTCGCCGTAGAGCACGAAGGCGAGGTCGGGCCGGCGCTCGAGCGCAATCGCCGCCGCGGGCACGACGATCTCGGGTCCGTGATCGCCGCCCATCACGTCGAGCGCGACGCAAACGTCCTTCTTCATCGATGAATCGATCCCGTCCACGCCATTCCTAGTGCATTTCGTCCCTGAATGCGACGAAACAATAACCGCTTCGGCGTGCAAGGCAATCACGGCGCCGGGCGGATCGGGGCCGGGGTTCGTAGCCGCGCGCACGATTGATTCGGTTGTTGTCACGCGAGCGGCCGAGACCCTTGCGCTGACGCCGGCGCGAAGGTATCTTACTTTCGTCTTACCAAGGCGCCGAGGAGGACGGATTCAATGAAAAACGCAACCGCCAAGACCATGGTCTCGACAAAAGGTCAGGTGATCCTGCCGAAGGCGATCCGCGAAAAACTCAAATGGAAACCTGGAACAGAGCTTAATGTCGAAGAGACGCCCAACGGGGTGCTCTTGACGCCCACGCGTTATTTTGCGCCGACGAAACTGGAGGATGTCGCGGGAATGCTGCGACATAAGGTCCGCATCGATCACCCGCTGAGCATCGAAGAAATGGACGCGGCGATCGTGGCCGAGGCGCGGCGACGTGCTCGCGATTGATAC
>JBAQGU010000978.1:0-5628 GCA_049287975.1 Roseiarcus sp. | reverse complement strand
CCTGTAACCAAATGTCGAGCGGCTTCGAACGGCGGAGTATCGGTCCAATGGTCTCGGACCGGAAGGGGACACGCTCGCATGACGAACCCAATCTCGGACACGCTCACTTTCCTGACCGCCAACACGGGCGACTTCAACGCCCTCGGGCTATGGAAATACCTCATCCTGTTGCTGTTCTACGCGCTTCTCGCTGGAAGCCTCTGGCTCGTCGTCGCCAACTGGCGGCAGGATCCGTCCGAGCGAAACGGAACCGCGCTCTGGCTCGCGCTCTCGCGCGTGCTCATCGGCTGCATGTGGTTCCAGGGTACGCTCTGGAAGTTGCCCTTCGGGCGCCAGAACGGGCTCTGGTACTGGACGCAGCAGATGGCCGGACGCGCGGCTTTTGAGATCCACCGCGAGTTCGTGACCAACGTGATCCTGCCGAACTTCGACATCGTCAATCCGCTGGTTTATCTCGCCGAGCTCGGTTTCGCGATTGCGCTGATCCTCGGGCTCTTCGTCCGTCTCGCGGGCGTGGGCGCGGCGTTGTTCACAGTGAACCTTTGGCTCGGGATCTACAACCAGCGCCCCGGCGATCCCGATGAGTGGCCTTGGAGCTACATGTTCCTGATCCTGCTCTGTGGAACCTTCGCCATGCTAGCGGCAGGCCGCTCGCTAGGGGCAGACGCTTGGGTCAGGCGCAACGTCGCCGCGGTGCGCGAGGGGCGCGGATTCGGCGCCCTCGTTCGGCTCATTACGTGACGCGCTCGGCGCGAAGGTCGCAGCAAGACGGAGAAAGGTGCGGACGATAATCCAGGCGGCCGGTAGCGCGGCCTTCAGGTTGCCGGACACTTTGGATGCGCCGCCCATCCTGCGGCGACAGGCGACCGGGACTTCGCGGACCCTGAACTTACGCGCCGCGACCCGCATCTGCATCTCGAGATTCCATCCATAGGTCTTGTCCGTCATGCCTAGCGTTTCGAAGCGGTCGCGTCGGATCGCTCGGAACGGCGACATGTCCGTGAAACGGACGCCATAGGCGGCGCGCATAAGGAGCCCGGCGAGCCGCCCCGCGGCGCGCTGTTGGGCGCTCAGGGCATCAGGATCGCTTCGCCCTCTCAGTCTCGAACCCATACAGAAGTCGACCTCGTCCTCGAGGGCGGGACCGATGACGTCGGCCGCGAAAGCAGGGTCGTCCGAACCGTCGCCGTCCATGAAGGCGATGACCACTGCGTCCGGCCGCGCAGCCGCGGCGCCCGCCGCGCAGGCCCGTCCGTAGCCGCGACGCGTTTCGACGACGACATTGGCCCCGGCGGCTTCCGCCCTTTCGACGGTGCGGTCGCGCGAGCCGCCGTCGACAACGATCGCCTCGTCGACGCCGAGGCCCCGCAGGGCTTCGACCAGCGCCCCGATCGCAGCCTCTTCGTCAAGGCAGGGAATGACGACCGCAACGACGGCCTCGGCGTCGCCGATCCGCATGGCTCACAGGCTCCAGCGTAAGCCGCAGCTTCCGCAGGCGCGCGGCGGCCGGTCCGATTGGAGGGCTGCACGAAAGGTCTGATAGCGGTCGCCGTTCCAGATCGCGTCGAGCGGTTCCGAGGTCGCGTCGCCGAGCGTGTAGTTCTCGTAGCCGCGCTGGGCGAATGGGGCGATGCAGCAGGGCAGCGCCCGCCCGTTGGCGGTGAAGTACATGAGCGTCCACGGCCGGCCGCAGAGCGACCAGGGATTCTCGCGCGTCTTAGACATTAGACTCATGCCGGGCTCGGAGGCGGCGCCCGAGGCCGAGAACGTAATGCCGAGGCGCCGCGCCTCGGCCTCGGCTTCGGCGAGGATCGCCGCCTCGTCCTTCTGTAGGCGCCCGAAGAGCGTCTGGTCGGGCCGCGCGAGTGCGACCGGGTCCACGTCGAAAAACACGAGGCGCTGGAGATAGACCTCGCTCACGCCCATGTCCCCTGCGAGGCGCACAAAGGCCGGCAGTTCGGCCAGCGTTTCCTTGAGGCCGGTGAGCCACAGCGAGACACGGGGCGAAGCGGCGCCTTCGCGCCCCTGCAGGTTGCGAAACCGGCGGACGTTGCGCAGAATCCGGTAGAAGACGTCGACGCCGCGCACGGCGCGAAAGCTTTCGCGGGTCGCGGCGTCGAGAGAGACGCGCAACTCGTCGAGTCCCGCTTCGATGAGCGCCCGCCCGTTGCGTTCGTTGAGCGCCGTGCCGTTCGTGTTGAACAGCACATAGACGCCGCGCTCCTTGAGATGGCGCACCATCACGGGCAAGCTCTTGACGAGCATCGGCTCGCCGATGCCGTGCAGAACGGCGCGCGCGAGATCGGGAACCTGGTCGACGATGCCGGTGAAGAGATCCCATGACATGTCGGCGGGCGGCTCGAGCGCCTCATAGGTGCGCGGGCAGGTCGTGCAGAGGAGATTGCAGCGGTTCGTCACCTCGAGATAGAGGCAGACCGGCAGGCGTTCGGCGATGGGCGGGCGCTTCGGGTCGGCGGCCTCGTGGTAGCGCCGCGGGTCGATCGCGCGGGCCGGCTCCGACCGGACGTCTCCGAGCTCGAGCTTCATGCCTCGCTTATCCTCGTCGCTTGCGTCACGTCGCGGATCGCGGCCGCCGCCGCGAGCCCCATGAGGAGGGCCCAGCGGCCGAAAAATGGCGGCGCGTCGGCCTGGAACCCATATAGAAGAAAGCCGCCGGTGGCGAGGGCGTAGGGGCTCCATAAGCCCAGAAGCGGAGTCATCGGCAGGGCGGCCAGAAAGTACCAGGGAAACGTCGGCGTGATGGCAAGGAGAAAGGCCACAAGCAGAAGCGCCGTTCCCTTGAGTCCGCTAGCGAGGTCGGCCACCCCCCGCCTGCGCGTCCAGAGCGCGAGCGCAAGAAGCGCCAATCCCGTGAGCGCAGCGAAAGCCGGCGGCATCGCCGGGCTCAGGAGCCCGGTCTTGCCCAGCAGAGCCAGCCAGAAGACGCCCTCTCCGCTCGTCAGGCCCTGCTCATCGAGATAGCGCGGCAGGAAGCCGACGATTCCAGTCCCTGCGGCGGCGAACGGCAGATAGAGAGCCGCGGCCATCGTCAGCACGAAGAGCGGCAGTCGGACCTGATAGGCGCGCCAGAGCGCGGGCAACCCGAGCGCGCCGGTCGGCTTCACCAGCGCCCCGAGCGTCATCGGGATCGCCGCGGCGAACGGCCTTCTTGCGCCGCCGATCGCGAAGGCGCCGTAGAGGAGGGCCATCATCGCCGCGTCGACATGGCCATTGCCGGCGATTTCCCAGATCGGCGCCGGGTGCAGAAGATAGGCCACGAGAAGTCCCGGGGGCCTGTCTAGGCGGCGCAGCAGGCGGGCCAGGGCGAAGACTGCGCAGGCCTCGAACAGAACCATAGCGAGCTTCATCGCAAAGACGCGCGTCGAAATTCGCGTCACTAGTGCGAAGATCACCTCGGCGACGGGCGGATAGATCGTCACCGCATAGTCGCGTTTGTCGATCAGCGAATACTGCTCGGGGTCGCGCAGGGCCGTGAGCGCGGGGTCGGCCGGGAAGTGGAGATAGGGATTGAAACCGGCATTGATCACCCGGCCGTCCCAGATGTAGCGATAGACGTCGCCCGACAGCGTCGGGGTTTGCATTACGAAGGCAAGCCGAATGAGCGCAGCGCCGAGGACGAGGACCGCGAAAACGGGAACGCCCTCTCGGGTCGCTAGCCGTGCGCCGAGAACGGCGAGGGCGGCCTCGGCGACGGCGCAGGCGAAGAAGAGAAGGTCGCTTGTTGCGCGTCCAAGGATCATCCCGCCCGACAGCGCAAACGCGATGAGCACGAGCGCCGCCGCGACGGCGATAGCGGGGGCGTCACCCTTCAAGACCGAGCACCCGGCGGGTCGCCGGCGCCTCCGCGCCTTTGTGGACCAGCCCCGCCGGCGGCTCGCCCCGAAGCTCGGCGATCAGCCAATCGAGGCTCTCGGCGTCGTCGATATCGTACCAGGGCGATAGCATTCGGGTCGGAATCGCGTGCCGCTCGGCCTGTTCAAGCGAGCGCCGCAAGACGACGGGCGTGCTCCAGGGAATATCGGTGAAAATCTCCGAGGTGCGCCGTTTGAGTCCGACAATGGAATAGCCCCCGTCCAGCGCCGGAACGAAGACGACATGATCTCCGGGCTGCCGGAGCGCTCTGACTGTTTCGACGAGGAGGGCCGCCGGGAGGGTCGGGCTGTCGCCGTTGACCAGGATCACGCTTTCGTGCCCTCGGGCGAGAAGCTCGCCCGCCGCGCCGTCAAGCACGCGCCCGAGAACGGGATCGGTCTTCACGAGGTAGTCGAACGAGGAAGGGAGAAAGGCCGCCAGTTCCGCCGCTGCGCTGTCCGGGCTGCAAACGGCGTAGCCTGTACATCCCACCGTCGCGGCCGCCTCTTCGATCGTGCGCGCCAGATCGATCAAAAAGGCTCGGGCGAGCGCGGCGGCGCGCTCGGACCCCAGTCGCGGAATGAGGCGCGTCTTGCTCTCGCCAGCGTTCGGCGCCTTGCAGATGATTCCGATCGCAACTGTCGCCATACTTCGCCACCTCCTCTTTGCGAAGTTCGATTCCGAAACGTTCGACGTTACACGCCGCGGCCCCCAGCACTCTCAACCTTGCCCATGAAAACCTTCTCCCGTACGCAAGGATCATGGACCTGCCACCGCTCCTCGACAACAAGCACACTGACTCCCCCTCGGTCTTCACCCCCTCGGCGTTGCTACGCGAAGCTCGGCGACAGAAAGGGATCGCGAGGGCGGAGGCGCCTCCGGTGTGCATCCTCGACCCTGACGGCGATCTCGTGCGCCGGCTTCGGCTTTCAGGCGAGGCCAAGCCGTTTCGCAATTGGCCGTGCTACCATACCGAACTCGACGTCTTCAGGCTCGGCAGCCGCGAAGTCGGCATCGTCGGCCGCGTCGTCGGGGCGTCTTTTGCGGTCTTGGTGGCCGAGGAACTGTTCGAGTCCGGGTGCAGGCTCATCGTCAGCCTCACTTCGGCGGGACAGATCACGCCGGCCGGGCCGCCGCCCTATTTCGTGGTCATCGATCGCGCCCTGCGCGACGAGGGCACAAGCTATCATTACACCCCGCCCTCCGTTTTCTCGGATGGCGCCCCGGCGCTCGTCGCCGCCGCCGCGAAGGGCCTCTCGACACTGCGACAGCGCAGCGTCGTCGGCCCGAGCTGGACGACCGATGCGCCCTTTCGCGAGACCGCGGAGGCCATCGAAGCCGCGCGCGGTAAAGGCATTCTCGCCGTCGAAATGGAAGCGTCGGCGCTTTATGCGTTCGCGCGCGCGAAAAACGTCAGGGTCCTTTGCCTCGCCCATGTGACCAACACCATGGGTCAGGTCGCCATCGACTTCGAAAAGGGGGAGGCCGACGGAACGGAGGACGCCCTCACTGTGCTCGAGAAGGTTGTGACGGCTTTGGAGGAAACCGAATTGTCGCGAGGGGTCCGCAAGCCTCAGTCGACGCCCTGATCTGCGGCGACGCCACAAGAAGGCCGCTCTCGGAGCCCTCGATCCTTGCGCCTTGAGTTACGTGGATTTCGTCCTGGCGCGTCCGCCGCACGGCCTGGGCATGATGCAGATCGGCTTCGTCTATCTCGTCTTTTTGCCGTCGATCCTCACGACCGCGCTCGGCGGG
>JBAQGU010000977.1:0-8970 GCA_049287975.1 Roseiarcus sp. | reverse complement strand
TCGGCACCCTGTCGGCTAAGCGCTTGGGCTGCGTGCAAGTTGAACCACATGGATGGCCGGGACAAGCCCGGCCATGACGGAAAACGACATGGAAATCAGCGACTAAGCTTTTTGTTTCTCGTTAGCGGTGCGAAGCAATCCATCTCTCTCAGAGATGGTCCGCCGACGAGTTCCGAGGAAGCGGACGCCCTAACTTTTTAGCCCGGATCATTCAGCCACTCCTTTGTGGGCTAAATCGGATGCAACCCGGTTCATTTCCTGTGGGGGATGCGCCATAATACCAGAAATCTGTGAACTCCGGGGATAAAGGAACGAAGCCGCTCGACAGGCCTGCATTTAACATGTGACGCTGCGGAAGCACTACGAAATCATATCGCGATTAGCTGTCAGGAAAGAGTTCCCTTGCGCGATCGTTCGAAATATCATAGCGCAGTAAACCTGGAAGCTTGGACTATCCTTGCCAGAGTGCGCGACTGCAAAGCATTCTTTAGTACTCGCCCGACCATTGACGAATTACTCGACCACGCGACGAGTGTCGAACGTGCGGATTTAACTCCAACTGAACTTGCTGCGCAAATCAGTTTAACGATACTTGAAAGAATAATTACGACTGTGGCCCAGCCGGCACGGTCGAAGATAATAGAATTTCTATATGAAGAGAAAGCGAATAATTTTCAGTCGTATTCGGCAATCAAAACGTCTCTTTGCCCTGCAGCAGATCAACCAGAGACGCCAGAATTAATGTCGATACTTGGTTTTTCTATCCATTATCTGTACATACAGGAGATGAACAACAAAATATCTACATTGCGTAAGACCCGCTTTCTCGCCGACGTCGGTTCACTGTTACTTGGCAATGCATTAGATGATATACCGACGGCAGGAAGCCTCTCAGGAGTCGGCGCGTGGCCAAGTGTTTCTTGTCAGGGATCGCGATCTGTTCCCGCTGTCGCACGCCCGCCGGCGTAAGTCGGCGGGGCTTTTTCATGCTCCGAACGTTCTTGTTCTCACAGCCGTTTTTACAACGTAAGCCTGCAGCCTGAAAATGTTACACGCTAACCGTTGGTTGGATATTTTGTAGGCCATCAGAGTCCGGTTACTTCCTCCCCCTTGTGAGGGAGGGTTGGGGTGAGGGATAGGCCGACACCTTCAGATAAAGGCCTATTCTTCAAATGGATACAGCGGCGCGACCCCTCCCTATCCCCACAAAGGGGAGGGATCCGCTGCGTCCTAACGTCAGTGTCATGCCCGCGAAAGCGGGCATCCAGACTTGGCCGCGCGTGCCGGGGCTCTGGATTCCCGCATTCGCGGGAATGACACAACATTGAAGGACCTCATTTTGAACGACGCGACCGACTAGCTAGTCACTCAGGCCCCGGCTTCACGAATTTCAGCGTGAACCGGTCGCTCTCGCCGATAGCGGCGTATCTGTCGTGATCCTGATCTTTCAGCCGATAGGTCGGGGGCAGCGCCCAGACGCCGACGGAATAGTCTTTCGTATCCTTCGGATTGGCGTTGATCTCCGAACTCGCGAGGAATTTGAAGCCCGCGGCTTCGGCGAATCCGATCGCAACGTCCTGGCGCACGTAACCCGACTTCGCCAGTGGATCTTGCGGCTGGTCGTCGCGGGCCCGGTGATCCTCGACGCCTAAAACGCCGCCGGGCTTCAGTGCGGCATAGAAGGACCTGAACGCAGCGGCGGTTTCGCCATGCGCCATCCAATTGTGCACATTGCGGAAGGTCAGCACGAAATCCGCACTGCCGGTGGGCGCGATCTCGTGGCGGTCGGCCGCGAATTCGGTGGTTTCGACTTTACCGTAGTCCGCGGGGTCGGCGGCGAGCTTCGCCTCGAAGCCGGCGTTGTCCTTTCGCGTTTCCTCCGAAGTGGAGTCCTTCTCGCCGTTCGCCGCGATGTATCGGCCCTCCGCCTTCAGATAGGGCGCCAGAATTTCCGTCCAATAGCCGCCGGCGCCGGGCAGGATTTCGACGACGACGCTATGGGGCGTCACGCCGAAGAAAGTCAGCGCCTCGGCGGGATGGCGATAGGGGTCGCGCGCGCGGTTCTTCTCCGAGCGCTGGGGTCCGTCGATCAGGGCTTTCAGCGCGGGATCGACGGTCTGTCCCGACGCCGGGACGGCGAAGAGGAGCATCGCGAACGGTGCGTAGGCGAGGCGAAGATACGAGCTCATCGAAGGCGTCTCGGTGGGACGGGGAGAGGATCGATCGAGCGTAACGAGCCGGGACCGACGCGTCCACCCGCGACGTTCCGGCGAGCGGATTCTCGCGGCGCGGACGTGCCGTGGTGGACTGCCAGACGAGGCGCTATGCGCGCTTCACGGCGGCAGGTCGATCCGCTCGTCGAGCGCCGCCAGCGGCAACGCGACCTCGATCGCCGACAAGTCTACGACCGCGTCCCTGCCGATCAGATCCACGTCCGACCATGCGCCTTCGTCGGGGCGCGAATAGAGCTTGGCGGCGACGGCGTCGGGATCGATCGGCAGGATATGGCGCAGGCTCGGATGGCGGCGGTATTCCTCGAGTTTGGTGAAGCGATCGATCTTGCGTGTCGAAGGACAGGACCTCGATGACAACCGTAGGCCGACCAGCTTCGTAGGACCGGCCGTCGGGCGGCGCGGAATCGACCGTCACGTCAGGGCGGCGCGACGCGCGGATGGAGGTGCTGAGCGCCGTGTCGGCGCTGGCGACGCGACAGGGTTTCCCGCGGAGACGCGTTCCCAACTCGATGATGCAATTGACCAGGATCACGTCATGGACATTGCTGGCGCCGGTCATCGCGCGGAGCGGCACGGGAACGCCCTCGACGAGTTCGTAGCGCTCGTCCTGGTCGAGCTGCCACTCTTTAGGATTCCTCGGGTGTCATCGAGCGCATCTGGGTCTCGGCCATGCTGCTCTCCTTGATCGAGCGCAAGGTAACGCGGGCGATGGCCCGCTAGAATCTCGCCCAGCCTGCGCCGAAGGGGTTACGACCAAAGCCCGACGGCGCCGTCTTGTCGCGTAGGCCTCCCTCGAGGCATAATGCAGTCCGAAAACAGCGCCGTCGGGAGAGAAACTCATGTCCGAGAAGGTCTACCAAGTTCCCGTCGACTGGTCCAAGCGCGGCTGGGTCGACGCGGCGCAATACGAAGAGATGTACGCGAACTCCCTAAAAGACCCGGACGCGTTCTGGGGCGAGCACGGCAAGCGCATCCACTGGTTCAAACCCTATACCAAGGTCAAGGACGTTTCCTTCGATCCGCACAACGTGTCGATCAAATGGTTCGAGGACGGCGTCACCAACGTCGCCTACAATTGCATCGATCGTCATCTACCCACGCGAGCCCATCAAACCGCGATCATCTGGGAAGGCGACAATCCGGCCCTCTCCAAGCACATCACCTACGGCGAGCTGGCGAGCCATGTCGGTCACTTCGCCAATGTGCTGAAGTGGCACGGGGTGAAAAAGGGCGACCGCGTCACGATCTATCTGCCGATGATCCCGGAGGCCGCCTACGCGATGCTCGCCTGCGCGCGGATCGGGGCGATCCACTCGATCGTGTTCGGGGGTTTCTCGCCCGATGCGCTCGCCGGACGCATCGAGGGCGCGGCTTCCGAGGTCGTCATCACCGCCGACGAGGGTCTGCGCGGCGGGCGGAAGGTGCCGCTGAAGGCCAACGTCGACATCGCTTGCGCGAAGGCCGGCGGCGTGAAGACCGTCATCGTCGTCAAGCACACCGGCGGCGAGATCGCGTGGGACGCCAAGCGCGACGTCTGGCTCCACGAGGCGGTCAAGGACGTCACCGCGCATTGTCCCGCCGAGCCGATGAACGCGGAAGATCCGCTGTTCATCCTCTACACCTCCGGCTCGACCGGCGCGCCCAAGGGCGTCTTGCACACCACCGGCGGCTACCTCGTCTTCGTCGCGATGACGCATCAATACGTCTTCGACTATCACGATGGCGACATCTACTGGTGCACCGCCGACGTCGGCTGGGTGACGGGGCACAGCTACATCGTATACGGCCCGCTCGCCAACGGGGCGACGACGCTGATGTTCGAGGGCATTCCCAATTACCCCACGATCAGCCGCTTCTGGGACGTGATCGACAAACACAATGTCAATATCTTCTACACGGCGCCCACGGCGATCCGCTCGCTGATGGGCGCCGGCGAAGAACCGGTCAAAAAGACCAGCCGCGCCTCGTTGCGGCTGCTCGGCTCGGTCGGCGAGCCGATCAACCCAGAGGCGTGGGAATGGTATCATCGCGTCGTCGGCGACGGCCGTTGCCCGATCGTCGACACCTGGTGGCAGACCGAGACCGGCGGCATTCTGATCACCCCGCTGCCCGGCGCGACCGCGCTCAAGCCTGGCTCGGCGACGCGGCCGTTCTTCGGCGTGGTTCCCGAGATCGTCGATGCGGCGGGCAACGTGCTCGAGGGGCCGTGCGAGGGCAATCTCACTCTCGCCGATTCCTGGCCGGCCCAGTCGCGCACCGTCTACGGCGATCACGAGCGCTTCGTGAACACCTATTTCTCCGCCTATCCCGGCAAGTACTTCACCGGCGACGGCTGCCGCCGCGACGCCGACGGTTACTACTGGATCACGGGCCGCGTCGACGACGTCATCAATGTCTCGGGCCACCGCATGGGCACCGCGGAAGTGGAAAGCGCGCTCGTGGCGCACGACAAGGTGACGGAAGCGGCGGTCGTCGGCTATCCCCACGACATCAAGGGGCAGGGCATTTACGCCTATGTCACCTTGATGGAGGGGGTCGAGCCGACCGAGGCGCTGCGCAAGGAGCTGGTGGCCTGGGTGCGCAAGGAAATCGGTCCGATCGCCTCGCCTGATCTCATCCAGTTCGCGCCGAGTCTGCCCAAGACCCGCTCCGGCAAGATCATGCGGCGCATTTTACGCAAGATCGCCGAAAACGAATTTGGCGCGCTCGGCGACACCTCGACCCTTGCCGATCCCGGCGTAGTGACGGAGCTAATCGACAACCGCCAGACTCGCGGCAAGGGGTGATTAACATCGTCATTGCGAGCGAAGCGAAGCAATCCAGCCGTTGTGCGGGGCGCGGACGCTGGCTCGAAGTAAATATCCCCCGGCAAAGCCGGGGGCTTTATGATGTTAGCCGCTCAAAGCGGCTGAAGACGCCGCTTGCGTGGCTTCTCGCGTGGGCGCGCCAGCGGCCGCGAGGGTAACAACAATGTTTTCGTAACCTCAATCCCAAGGTGATTTCGACAAATCTAAGACCGCCGGCGTCTATGCCGATTTGCCAACCGCGACTCTTTGCGGTTGACCGAACAAAGCGCGACGGAGAGATACCGCAGTAAAAGTCAAACTTCTACTGCCACCCCGGCAGAGCCGGGGGATCTCCTAGGGATTTTAGCGCTGGCGTTTCCGCGATGGCGGCTGGGCTTGGCGCGGACCGGCGTAAGCCGAGATTGCGCGGCACGCGGCAGCTGTGAATGCAGGGGTGGGACGCGGCCCCGCGGCAGGATTGCTTCGCTGCACTCGCAATGACGGCCGAAGCGCCGGGGTCACGCCGTCAGCGCCAGCTCCTGCACGCGCTCTATCTTGGCGGCCAGAATGACCGCCTGGGTCCGGCTGTCGACGTCGAGTTTCTGCAGGATCGCGGAGACATGCGCCTTCACCGTCGCCTCGGAGACCGCGAGTTCGTAGGCGATCTGCTTGTTGAGCAAGCCCTCCGAGAGCATCATCAGGACGCGGACCTGCTGTGGCGTCAAAGACGAAAGACGCCGCACCAGCGCGCCGGATTCGGGATTGGCGCGCGAGGCGACGTCGAAATCGGGCGGCGTCCATTGGCCGCCTTCCATCACCGTGCGGATCGCGGCCCGCATCGACTCGATATCGAGCGATTTCGGCACATAGGCCGACGCCCCGAATTCGAGGCAATGGCGGATCACCGCGCGATCCTCGTTGCCGGACACCACGATGACGGGGACGCTCGGCCGCTCCGCGCGGAGGAACAGCAGCCCGGAGAAACCGCGCACCCCCGGCATCGAGAGATCGAGCAGGACGAGATCCATGTCCGGCATCCGTTCCAGCGCGACGGCGAGGCTTTCGAAATCGTCGGCCTCGTGGATGAAGGCGCCGGGAATGGCGCCGCTCACGGCCTGGCGCAGCGCGCCGAGAATAAGCGGATGATCGTCGGCGATCAGAATGTGCGGGATATCGCTCACCGGTCCCCCCTCAAAAGCACGCCACTTCGCGTGGATTAAAAAGCGAGCATCGCCGAAGCGGCGCGCAAAGTCCAGCGCGGTCATCCGGCTAAGTCATTGACTTGGCGCAATTGACGCAACGCCTCGCCCAACGCCAACGCGGCCGCGATCCCGACGTTGAGCGAACGAAGCGGCGGCCGGATCGGTATTCGCACCCGGGCGTCGGCGACGGCCGCGACGGCGTCGGGGACGCCGGCGGATTCACGGCCCACCATCAGGACGTCGCCGGGACGGAAGTCGAAATCCCACAGTCGCAATTCGCCCTTTGTCGTCAACAGCACGAGCCGCCGCCCCGTCGTCCGTCTCCACGTCTCGAACCGTTCGAACGAGGCGTGACGCTCGATCGCGACATGGTCCAGATAGTCCATGCCGGAGCGACGAAATCGCCGGTCGGAAACCGGGAAACCCGCCGGCTCGATAATCGCGGCGTCGACGCAAAGACACGCGCAGGTGCGCATCATGGCCCCGGCGTTGGCCGCGATATCGGGCTCATACAGCGCCAGAGCGATCGGGGCGGCGGACATGTCGGACGCTTTAGTCGCAATGACCGCGCTCTGTCATCCCCGAAAGGACCGCCCGCGGCGGGGCCGACCGCCGGGCGAACCGTCGTCGGCCCTGCAAACCCGGGCGTGAGCGAGGCGCGGCCGCTGACGGCGACGGCGACGACTCGCCGCGCGGATCGGGGCCGATTTGCGTCGTGGCGGCTATGGACAACTCGCGGGAACGATGCGACATAGCGCTCCGATTTGCGCCCTGAGCTATGTTTCGAGCGCATAATTCGCGAGAGCGCCGGGGGGCAAGCCGCCTCAGGCGTTCAATATGTATGCAAGGCGTTCGCTTCCGGTCCCGGGCCGGCGGCGAACGGATCGGGGGTTCGTTTGTCGACGTTGGCCATCGAGAATCCAAACCGCCGGGATTTCCTTTTCCTGGCGACGGGCGCGGTGGGCGCAGTGGGCGCGGCGGCCGTGGTCTGGCCATTGATCGATCAAATGAATCCCGATGCCTCGACTTTGGCTTTGTCTTCGATCGAAGTGGATACGGGCGCGATCGAGGAAGGTCAGATCGTGACGGTCAAGTGGCGCGGCGGGCCGGTGTTCATCCGACATCGCACGAAGAAGGAGATCGAGGAGGCGGTCAATGCGCCGCTCAGCGAACTCAAGGATCCGCAGACCGATCAGGAGCGGGCGCCAAAGCCGGAATGGTTGATCGTCGTCGGCGTCTGCACGCATCTGGGCTGCGTTCCGCTCGGCCACGAGGGGCCATACGATGGTTGGAAGTGCCCTTGCCATGGTTCGATCTACGATACTTCGGGCCGTATTCGCTCGGGACCGGCGCCGCTGAATCTCGCCGTTCCCGAATACGCTTTCCTGAGCGACACAAAAGTAAAGATAGGCTGACCTGACGTCCGGAACGTCGAGCGGCCTCGCGCCGCGCCTCCCGCCACTCCGAGAGAATAGATGCCATGAGCGGACCTTCGACTTACGTACCCAAGAGCGCCTTCGCCCGTTGGTTCGAATCGCGACTGCCGATCGTCGGCCTGGTGCATTCGTCGTTCATCGCTTATCCCACACCCCGTAATCTCAATTATTTCTGGACCTTCGGCGCGATTCTGACTTTCATGCTGGCTGCGCAGATCGTCACCGGCGTCGTACTGGCGATGCACTACGTTCCGAGCGCGACGATGGCGTTCTCTTCGATCGACCAAATCATGCGCGACGTCGATTACGGCTGGCTGATGCGCTATCTCCACTCCAACGGCGCGTCGATGTTCTTCCTCGCCGTCTATTTCCACATGTTCCGCGGCATCTATTACGGCTCCTACAAGGCGCCGCGCGAAGTGCTGTGGATTCTCGGCGTCATCATCTACCTCCTGATGATGGCGACGGCGTTCATGGGCTATGTGCTGCCCTGGGGCATGATGAGCCTCGCGGGCGCGACCGTGATCACCAACTTGTTCACCGCCATCCCGCTGGTCGGCGTCAGTATCGCCCACTGGCTCTGGGGCGGCTACGCGGTCGGCGATCCCACGCTGAACCGGTTCTTCTCGTTGCACTACCTGCTGCCGTTCATGATCGTCGGCGTCGTCGTGTTGCACGTCTGGGCGCTGCACATCGCCGGACAGAACAATCCCGACGGCGTCGAGGTCAAGAATGTCGAGCGCGACACGGTGGCGTTCACGCCGTATGCGACGATCAAGGATGTGTTCGGGCTTTCGGTGTTCCTGATCATCTATGCCTGGTTCACGTTCTTCATCCCGCTTTATCTGCTCGATCCCGATAATTCGACCATGGCCAATCCGCTGGTGACGCCCTCGCACATCGTGCCGGAATGGTATCTGCTGCCGTTCTACGCGATTCTTCGGGCGATTCCGAACAAGTTGGTCGGCGTCATCGCGCTGTTCGCGGCGATCGCTCTGCTCGCCTTTCTGCCGTGGCTCGACACTTCGCCGGTCAAGTCGGCCAAATACAGGCCGCTCTACCGCTTCTTCTTCTGGATCTTCGTCGTCTGCTGCGTCGGATTGGGATATCTGGGTTCGCAAGAGGTCTCCGACCAAGGGACGCTCGTCTCGCGGATTCTGGCGGTTGGCTATTTCGGCTTTCTCCTCATCGTTCTTCCGTTACTGGGCCTGATCGAAAAGACGAAACCGATCCCGGCTTCGATCGCGGACGCCGTGCTGGTCAAAGCGGCGCCTGCGGAATGATCGTCTGAATTCGTGGGGAAAACGATCAT
>JBAQGU010000976.1:0-3953 GCA_049287975.1 Roseiarcus sp. | reverse complement strand
CTGCTCTCCTTGCTCTGAAGAAACCGCAACCCCAGGCCGCCGATGCGTATGACCTCCAACGTCATGCTGCCTCCTCATCGGCTGCCGGACCGCCTCGCTCAGTCTTCGCTCAGGGTTGGGGCGCCGTCAACTAGATCTCGTCAGCATCCTATTGACCTGTCCGAGCAGCTCCCCAGCCCTGTAAGGCTTGGCTATGAAGCGGCCTTCATCTGGAATCTCGGCCCGGCTCGGTTGTTCTTGACCGGAAGTCATCACGAGCAGGATATGCGGCCAACGTTCGTGAACCAACCGGGCGAGCTCCATTCCGTCGATAGGGCCGGGCATCTGTATATCGGTGAACAACAACCGCACATCCGACCGCCTTTCCAACGTTCTCAGCGCGTCTTCGGCGTTCGCAGCTTCAATGACGGCGTAACCGTTGTCCTCCAGGAGGTCGGCCGCGTTCAGGCGCAACAGCTCCTCGTCGTCGACGACGGGGATGGCGGGTTTGGCATGGACTTTTGTCTCGGACATACCCGTCAACGCCCGAGCTGCCTGAAAGTTTCGATCATTGGCTAACGGCATCCAAAAGGCGAAGAGGATTTCCCCGCGGGTAGATTCTTTGGCGACTTCGTCAGCTCTTGCCCAAATAGGTTCGTCATGCGCGGGCTCGACCCGCGCATCCAGGGCCGAGGTCCACCGGACAATCACCGGTCATGACCTGACGCGCTTTGGACAAAAGGTTTCCGCGTTGTTATAGCATTCTCGGCGATCGTCAGGGAGGCGCGAATGGCGCTCTTCGACGCGGCTCCGTCGCCTGGCGCCACAGGTAGGACAGGCTGATGCAACTGATTGGAATGCTCGACTCGCCCTACGTCCGGCGGGTGGCGGTGACGCTGCTTACGGCGGGGGTCACATTTCGACATCGCCCGATCTCGCTGTTCCGGCACATCGATGAATTCTCGAAGATCAGTCCGTTGCTGAAGGCTCCGACGCTGCTCGCCGACGATGGGACGGCGCTGCTGGATTCGGGCGTCATTCTCGAATATCTCGCGACGCGGTCTGCCGCAGTCGCCGCGCTCATGCCGGCGACATTGGAGGCGTTCCGCGCGACGGGCCTCGCTCTGACGGTATGCGAGAAGGCGGTTCAGTTCCACTACGAGCGCGCTTTGCGCAGTCCGGAACAACGAAGCGAGACGTGGGTCGCCCGCATCGTCGGACAATTGACGAAGGGTTTAGAGGCGCTCGATCGCGAAGCGCCCGCCTCGGGTTGGATCGGCGAGGCCGGGATCGGCGCCGCCGATATCACGGTTGCCTGCGCCTTCGGCTTCATCCAGGGGATGTTGGCGGACCTCGTCGATCCCGCCCTCTATCCCAGGCTCGCCGCCTTCGGCGCGCGCGCAGAAGCGTTGCCGGCGTTCCGCGCCGAGCCGCCGATCGACGGCGTTACCGCGCCGGCCGATTGACTATTCAAGGACCGGGATCGACAAGGGCCGTAAATTCACGAGAGGCTCCTCGTCATGACCGAATTGCCCACGATGCACGCCGTCGTCGCTCCTAAGCCCGGCGGACCCGAGGCGCTGACCCTGGTGGATCGCCCTCGCCCCCAGCCGCGCGAGGGCGAAATCCTAATCCGGGTCGCCGCCGCGGGGGTGAACCGGCCCGACATCTTGCAGCGGCAGGGGTACTATGCGCCGATGCCGGGAGTGACCGACATTCTCGGCCTCGAGACCGCGGGCGAAGTGGTCGCGCGCGGCCCCGGCGCCGCGCGCCATGAGGAGGGCGCGCGCGTGCTCGCGCTGGTTCCCGGCGGAGGCTATGCGCAATATTGCGTCGCGCACGAGACCAACGCATTGCCGATCCCGACCGGGCTCACCGACGTCGAGGCGGCGGCGATCCCCGAGACTTATTTCACCGTCTGGACCAATGTCTTTCAGCGCGGTGGCCTGAAGGCTGGCGAGACGCTGCTGGTGCATGGCGGAACCTCCGGCATCGGCACGACCGCGATTCTGCTCGCCAAGGCGTTCGGGGCGAACGTGATCACTACGGTCGGCTCCGACGAAAAAGCCGCGGCTTGCCGACGGCTCGGCGCCGATCTCGCGATCAACTATCGCGACGAAGATTTCGTAGTGGCGACCAAGCTGGCGACCGGCGGCCACGGCGCCGAAGTCATTCTCGACATGGTGGGGGGCGATTATGTCGCGCGCAATCACGCCGCGGCGAGGATCGACGGCCGGATCGTGCAGATCGCGTTCTTGCGCGGCGCCAAGGTCGAGCTCGATCTGCATCCGCTGATGATGAAGCGGCTCATACATACCGGCTCGACCCTGCGCCCGCGGTCGGCCGCCGAGAAGGCGCTGATCGCCGACGCGCTGCATGGAAAAGTCTGGCCGCTGCTCGCGAGCGGCCGTTGCAAGCCGGTGATCGACTCGGTCTTCGCGCTCGCCGAAGTCGCCAAGGCGCATGCGCGGATGGAGAGCTCGGCGCATGTCGGCAAGATCGTGCTGACGATCTAGCCGGTCGATGCCGCGCTACAAGCTGACGATAGAATATGACGGTTCCGGGTTTTCCGGTTGGCAGCGGCAGGAGAACGGCCCCTCGATCCAGCAGGTGCTCGAGGAAGCCTTTTTCGCGTTGACCGGGCAGACGATATCCGTTCACGGCGCCGGTCGTACCGACGCGGGCGTGCATGCGAGCGGCCAGGTCGCGCATGTCGATCTTGGCAGGGAATGGAGCGCATGGCGCCTGCGCGAGGCGATCAACGCCCATCTCGTCGGACGCCCGGTCGCGGTGCTCGAGGTCGAACCTGCCGCGGACGGCTTCGACGCGCGGCGCAGCGCGATCCGTCGCGATTACCTCTATCGCATCGTCAACCGCCGCGCGCCGCTCACCTTCGAACTCGGCCGCGCCTGGCTTGTGAAGTATGCGCTCGACGCCGGCGCGATGCACGAGGCCGCGCAATTGCTGATCGGAAGGCACGACTTTTCGACGTTTCGCGACTCGCAGTGCCAGGCGAGTTCGCCGCTGCGCACGCTGAATCGGCTCGAAGTGATGCGCGAGGGCGACCGGATCGAATTTTTTGTCGGCGCCCGATCGTTCCTGCATCGGCAGGTGCGCTCGATAGTCGGCTCCCTGATCGAGGTCGGCTCGGGCAAGTGGCGGCCGGCCGATCTGGGCGCCGCGCTGGAGGCGGCCGACCGCAGCCGCTGCGGGCCGGTTGCGCCGGCCTGCGGTCTTTATCTCGCGCGGGTGGAGTATGAGGATTAGGCGGCGGTGGAGTATGAGACACGACTATGTAGCCGCGCTCGCTGAGCGCGGCCGTCATAGAGCGCCTCATTCTCCGAGTGTCGACCAAGGGAACCCACGCGGTCAGCGACCGCGTCTACAACTGGCGCTTTGAACGGAGGAGAAATGGAGCTGTTCATTTTCGGCCGCTTCCAGGCCCGCGAAACTTGCGAAGCCGCCGTCGCCGCTGCCCTCGGCGAAGTCGCGGGTCCGTCGCGCGAAGAGGAAGGCTGCCTTTCCCTACAAGTCTTCCAAACCATCCGCGACCCGCGCCTGTTCTACATCCACTCGCGTTGGGCGAGCGAAGCCGCGTTCGATCGCCACGCCGGACTGCCGCACACGGTCCGGTTCCTGGAGCGGGTGCAACCGCTCATCGACCATCCGCTCGACGTGACGAGGGCGAGGCCGATCGAATAGAGCGGGAAGGCTCGACGACAAAGGACGGCTTTCGCCCTCTCCAGACCGGCTGTCATGCCGACCGCACCCCGCGCTCGGTCTTTCGCGCTAAAAGGCCTGCAGTTTTACGGGAATTTGATCAATTTCTGTCGGGGCGCCCTGGCCTGTCATTGCGAGTTCCGCACCGGCCTGCGGCCGGTCCCCCTGGATGAAACAACCAGGTCCCGTGTCATGCCCGCGAACGCGGGCATCCAGAACGCCACGTCGCTATCAGGATTTGAGCTTTTCATCGG
>JBAQGU010000975.1:0-4525 GCA_049287975.1 Roseiarcus sp. | reverse complement strand
CGAGCCTCGCCTCGAGCCGTTCGATCGTCTCGCGCATGGCTACCCGCTCCGCTGCGGAAGTGGCCAGACGCGCCTGCTGCCGCGCGATCTTGTCGTCGCGTTCGCCGAGTTCAGCCTCGAGGCGCCGCAAGCGAGCGATATCGAGCCGCGCCGCCGCCCCGACCTGGTGCGACAACATGTGGACATCGCCGAAGACGTCCTGCACGAGCTTAGCGTCGGCTGCGGGATGGGTCAGCAGCGCCCAATACGGCCCTGCGATTTCGCCCTGGTCGAGCGCCTGCTTCCAGAGCGCGTGCAGTTGCGTCGCCGTCTCGGCTTTCGCGAAGCGGCGGATCGCGCCTTCATGACGCTTGTCGAGAGCCTTGTTGAGGAGCTTGCCGCCTTCCTCGCGGCGCGACGCCGCGACGACCCCGCGTTTGTGCAGGTCGTGGTCGCTGGCGGCGCGGGCGTCGCTGTCGCCGAACCGGATGAAGAATCGGCGCAGCTCCGAGGGCGTCAGGCAAGTCCCGATGATCGAGCAATGCAGCGAGCTCGACAATTCCCAGATCTTGCTTCGACGGTCGCCCGGCAAATCCGACGCCTCGCGATGCGGCGTTGCGACGGCGGCGAAAGCGCCGAGGACCCCGGTCGGATTATTGTGCAGAATGCAGAGGCTGGCCATCGCGGGGTCACGCTATATCCGAAAAGATACAACGTTAGCCCTGCCGCAAGCGGGATGCAAGAGCGTCGAAGAACTTGGATCAGTGCAACCGGGATCTCCCCTCCCCGTTCTTGCGGGGAGGGGCCGCGGTGGGGCGCTTTCAGGCAGTGGACGACGGCTTTGCAGGGTGGAAGCGGAGCGCGCCCCACCCCTACCTCAACCCCCACCCGTAAGAACGGGGAGGGGAATCCTAAGCCGCCGCGTAGCCGGCGATCCCCTTGATTTCCAGGAAATCATCGAGGCCGTATTCGGCGTATTCCCGGCCATTGCCGGACTGCTTGTAGCCGCCGAACGGCAACCCCGGGTCCCAGGCGGGGTAATTGATGTAGACGTTGCCCGAGCGCATCCGCCGGGAGGCCTGGCGCGCCTTTTCGATGTCCTTGGCCTGGATGTAGGACGCGAGCCCATAGACGGTGTCGTTGGCGCGCTCGATCGCCTCCTCGACGGTGTCGTAAGGCATGATCGATAGCACTGGTCCAAAAATTTCCTCTCGCGCGATCCGCATCTCCGGCGTCACGTTCGCGAAGACCGTGGGACGCACGTAATAGCCGCGATTGAGGTCGGCGGGCCGTCCCGGTCCGCCCGTCACCAAGGTCGCCCCTTCGGCGACGCCGCTCTGGATCAAATCCTGGATCTTGTCGAATTGGACCTTGCTGACGACGGGGCCGAGCACCGTTCCCGGCGCATCCGCGGCGCCGACGCGGAACTTTTCGGCGGCGGTCTTGGCGAACGCCGCGGCTTCTTCCTGGCGATCCCTCGGCACGAACATTCGGGTCGGCGCGTTGCAAGACTGGCCGCTGTTGCCGAAACATCCCGAGACCCCCCTTCTCACCGCCGCCGCGAAGTCTACGTCCGGGAACAGGATGTTGGCGGATTTGCCGCCCAGTTCCTGGTGGACGCGCTTGACCGTGTCGGCCGCCGCCTTCGCGACGAGAATCCCTGCTCGAGTCGAGCCGGTGAACGAGACCATGTCGACGTCGGGGTGGCTGGCGATCGCCTGGCCGACGGTGGGTCCATCGCCGTTGACGAGATTGAACACGCCGTTGGGAACGCCGGCCTCGTCGAGAATCTCGGCGAAGATGATTGCGTCGAGCGGCGCGATCTCGCTCGGCTTCAGGATCATGGCGCAACCCGCCGCCAGAGCCGGCGCGACCTTGCAGGTGATCTGATTGAGCGGCCAATTCCAGGGCGTGATCAATCCGACGACGCCGATCGGCTCCTTGACGACGAGAGAGCCGCGCTCAAGATGCTCGAACTCGAAGTTTTCTAGCGTCTCGACCATCTTTTCGAGATGGGACAGGCCGATGCCGACCTGGCTTTCCAGTGCAAAGCCTCGAGGGGCGCCCATTTCCCGAGAGACGGCGAGCGCCAAGTCCGCGCTCCGCTTTTTGTAAACAGCCACGATGCGGCGAAGCAGCGCGAGGCGCTCCTCGCGGCTCGTGAAGCCGAACGTGGAGAACGCGCGCTTGGCCGCGGCGGCGGCCTTGTCGACATCCGCTTTCGAACCCACGGCGATCTTCGCGAACGCATCCTCGTTGGAGGGATCGATCACATCGAGGAATTTCGGCGTCGCCGGCTCGACCCAAGCGCCGTCGATGTAAAATTGCAGTTCGTGCGACATAGAATGCTCCGTGTGTCTTGTCTGATCTTGTTGTGTCCATCTCGATATAATGAACCCGCGAATTGCGCCAGGGGGTAAGTCGCCAGACCTCGCACGGCCGATATAGTCGCCATGCGTGCGTTATTCGGACGGGTGCGGAAGAAAGTGGGATCGACGCCAGCAGGCGGTCGAGGCTCTGATGTCGACCGCCCAGCACGAATTCCCGGTCGTCGACGGCCTCAGCAAGCCTGTCGGCATTCTCACCCGGGAGGACATCCTTGCTGCCTTGCCGAACCACGACCGCTCGGCGCCGGTCGCGTCCTTCATGCGGTCCCCGGTCGAGAGTGTGAGCCTCTCAACGCCCGCGGAGGCTTTGCTCGAACGGCTACAAAGCGCTATTGCGCGTACGCTTTTCGTGATCAAATCGGATGGCGCCATCGTCGGCATCGTCACTGGCCAGACGCTCGCCGAATTGATGATGATCAAGTCGGCGCGCCCGGACTGGCGCTTCGACCGCCGCGACTGATGCGCGGTTCGGGCCGGTCACTACCTCCCCCCTTGTGGGCCCTTGTGGGGGAGGGGATTGCTTGCGCGCTTCGATTTGAGCGAAGGGCCGGTCGACCATCGCCCTCCGCCTCGGCTCGAGATAGAACGGCGCGGCCAGGAACAGGACGGACGGGAATGCACGCTTTCTCCCTCGATGCGGACCACATCGCGATCCGGGACATGGCGCGCGCCTTCGCCGACGACCGGCTGGCGCCCCACGCGCTCGAATGGGATGAGAAGAAACACTTTCCCGTAGACGTGATTCGCGAGGCGGCGGCGCTCGGCATGGCGGCCATCTATGTGCGCGAAGACGTCGGCGGCTCCGCGATGACGCGCTTCGACGCGGCGCTGATTTTCGAGGCGCTTTCGACCGGCTGCCCGGCCGTCGCGGCCTTCATCTCGATCCACAACATGTGCGCCTGGATGATCGACGCTTTCGGCTCCGACCGGCAGCGGCATGAATTCCTGCCCAGGCTCGTCAGCATGGAGCGCTTGGCGAGCTATTGCCTGACCGAACCGGGCGCCGGCTCCGACGCCGCCGCGCTGCGCACCCGGGCCGAGCGCGAGGGCGATTCCTACGTGCTCAATGGCCAGAAGCAATTCATCTCGGGCGCCGGCAACGCCCATGATTTCTATGTCGTGATGGCGCGCACCGGCGAAGCCGGAGCCAACGGAATCTCGACGTTCCTGGTGGAGGGAAGCGCGCCGGGTCTGAAGTTCGGCGCGAACGAGCGCAAGATGGGCTGGAACGCGCAGCCGACCCGCGCGGTGATTTTCGAGGATTGCCGCGTGCCGGCCGCCAACCGGCTGGGCGAAGAGGGCATCGGCTTCAGAATCGCGATGGCCGGGCTCGACGGCGGCCGGCTCAACATCGGCGCCTGCTCGCTCGGCGGCGCGCAATCGGCGCTCGACAAGGCGCTCGCCTATATGCGGGAGCGCAAGGCGTTCGGCAAAAGGCTCGATGAATTCCAGGCGCTGCAGTTTCGCCTCGCCGACATGGCGACCGAGCTGGAGGCCGCCCGCACCTTGCTCTGGCGCGCCGCGGCGGCGCTCGACGCCAAGGCCCCCGACGCGACGCGACTGTGCGCGATGGCGAAGCGGTTCGCCACCGATACCGGGTTCAACGTCGCCAATCAGGCCCTGCAGATGTTCGGCGGCTACGGCTATCTCGCCGATTACGGCGTCGAGAAGATCGTGCGCGATTTGCGGGTGCATCAGATTCTCGAGGGAACCAACGAAATCATGCGCGTCATCATCGCGCGCGAAATGGTCGGGCGGGGGTGAGCGCGCGCGCAAATTCCCCTCCCCGTTCTCACGGGGAGGGGGTAAGGAGGTGGGGCGCGCTCCGCTTCCGCATGCCTCCAAGGCCGTCCTCCTCCATCCCGGAGAGCCCCACCCCCGGCCTCTCCGCCTCTCCGCCATAAGTAGGGGGAGGTGAGAGCCGGCAAGCAGGAAAGGCGTTCCCATGACCACCATCGCATTCATCGGCCTCGGCAACATGGGCGGCCCGATGGCGGCCAATCTCGTCAAGGCGGGACACGAAGTGCTCGGCGTCGATCTCGTCGCCGCGTTGCGCGAGGCGGCGGCGCGAGAAGGCGTCGGCGTCGCCAACAGCGCCGTCGAGGCGGTTTCGCGGGCCGACGTCGCGATCACGATGTTGCCGGCGGGCAAGCATGTAG
>JBAQGU010000974.1:0-7049 GCA_049287975.1 Roseiarcus sp. | reverse complement strand
CACAACGATCGACAAGACATGTTTGCGCATCGCAGCCTCCCCTTCGACATGGTCTTGCGCGACGAGAAACGTCGCGCGCGGACCGTCAACGCTCCTGCAATTCTCTCCATTATGAAGCACATCAGGCCCGCAGAAGCAAAGACTCGCTGAGAATGCGCCGCAAAATCGCCGCACGATGACCCCCAAGACCTTCTGACCATAATCGAACGGGTCAGCGCCGCCGGGGCGAAATTCCGAGCGTTGACGGAGTCGATCGATGCATCCGGCCCCGCCGGCGGCATGCTACATGATCCGCGAGCGCACGCGCGCCGGCCACACGAGGCGTGCGCACAAGGACGCGTCCCAGGGCGAAAGCCGCCGAACCGCGCGGACGCTGGGCCTCGACATTCCGCCCACCATACTCGCCCGCGCCGACGAGGTGATCGAATGAGGCGGCGGGACCGTGCGCTCAGCTCCACTGAGATCGCTCCCGCGACCGACCGCTATCCCCCCATTGCCGACAGCCAACGTCGGCAGCCGAGTGTAAGCCTTACGCGATCGGCGAGTAATTTCAGCCCGCGGCTCTCTCTCGACACTTCGCCTTGCTCCTCACAAGGACGGAACGCCGCCGGTCTCGGACGCGCCGCGATCGGCTAAACCTACCCCGGCCCCACACTATCGACGGGGATGCGCGGCGGCGCCGCCCGCGCTACTGTGCCTCATGGTGTTGCGGCAACTCGAATATCTCGTCGCGCTGGCCCGTGAAAAGCACTTTGGCCGGGCGGCGGAAGCCTGTCACGTCACGCAGCCGACGCTCTCGGCGGCGATCCGCCAGCTCGAGGAGGATCTCGGCGCGCCGATCATCGAGCGCGGCCATCGCTTCATCGGCCTGACGCCGCAAGGCCGGCTCGCGTTGGATCACGCCCATCGCATTCTCGCCGAAGCCGAGGATCTGCGCCGCAAGATCGAGGAACTGGACAAGGGCCTGAGCGGACGTCTGCGCCTGGGCGTGATACCGACGGCTCTGCCGATCGTCTCGCATCTCACGGCGCCGTTCTATCAGCGCTATCCGAACGTCACCGTGACCGTGCTTTCGCACAACTCCACGGATATCCAGCGCGGAATCGAAGATTTCGAGCTCGACGCGGGGATCACCTACCTCGACAACGAGCCGTTGGAGCACGTCCGCGCGAAACCGATCTATGAAGAAGAATTCGTCTTCCTGACGCCGGCGAATGGTCCTTACGCCGGCGGGAACACAATCTCATGGGCGGCAGCCGCTCGCGCGCCGTTATGCCTGCTGACGCCGGACATGCAGAACCGCCGGATCGTCGACGGCGTTTTTCGGTCCGTCGGCGCGACGCCGAAACCCTCTGTCGAAACCAACTCGATCTTCAATCTGGTATCCCACGCCAGCTCCGGCCAATGGTCTTCGATCGTGTCGCGGCAATTGCTGCAATTCTTCGGCATTCCGCGCAATACGCGCGCGATCGAGCTGGTCGAGCCGACCGCGCGGCGCACCGTCGGCTACATCGTGGCGGCTCGCGATCCGATTTCGCCAATTGCGCGCAATCTGATCGATATGCCACTTCCTGATGACATCGTCGCTCTGATCACTCCGCCAGACAAGCACGACGCCGCTCGATAGGCGCTTTCTATCGCTTGTTATGAATCTTCAATTGGATTTGCCCTTGTTTTTAAGGGACTAGCAACCACGTGAGGGGCCGAGCACAGGCCGTGCGCCCTTTATTGGGAGGCCTGAGGATGTTGGGCAAGACGCCCTGGAATGATGAACAAGCGCGCTCGCTGATCGATGCGCGGCGCGCCGAACCCGGAGCGATGCTGCCGATCCTGCATGATTTGCAGGAGCGTTTCGGCTACATCGACAGCGCCGCGATCCCCCTCATCGCCGATGCGCTCAACGTCTCCAAGGCGGAAACGATCGGTGTCGTCAGTTTCTATCATGATTTTCGACCCGAGCCGGCCGACGGCGCGGTTCTAAAACTCTGCCGCGCCGAATCCTGTCAGGCGCTCGGCTGCGAGGATCTCGTCGCCCACCTCGCTGGCGCCCACGGCCTCGAGGTCGACGGGCATGCGCACGGACCGCTCAGCGTCGAGACCGTCTATTGCCTCGGCCATTGCGCGCTGTCGCCGGCCGCCTTGCTGGACGGCGAGCCGATCGGCCGGCTCGATCGCGCCCGTCTGGACGAGATCGTCGCCGGCGCGAAGAGGCGACCGCAATGATCGCCAGGGTCTTCGTTCCCGGCGATTCCTCGGCGCTCGCCGTCGGCGCCGGGGCTACCGCGCGCGCGATCGCCGACGAAGCGCGCGCACGCGGCGCCGAAATCGAAATCGTGCGCACGGGGTCGCGCGGGCTCTTCTGGCTCGAACCGATGATCGAGGTCGAAACCGCCAGCGGGCGCGTCGCCTACGGGCCCGTTGCGGCGTCCGAGGCCGGCTCCCTGTTCGCGGCCGGCTTCCTGGCGGGCGGCGCGCACGCCAAATCGCTCGGCCGCGTCGACCGAATTCCGTATCTCGAGGGCCAGCAGCGGCTCGTTTTCGCGCGTTGCGGCGTGACCGATCCGCTTTCCCTCGAGGATTATCGCCGTCACGGCGGCCTGCAAGGCTTGCAGCGCGCAATCTCGCTCGGCGCCAGCGCGACGATCGAGGAGGTGCTCGCCTCGGGCCTGCGCGGGCGCGGGGGAGCGGGATTTCCGACCGGCATCAAATGGCGCACCGTCGCCGGCGTCGAGGCCGATCAAAAGTACATCGTCTGCAACGCCGACGAGGGCGACAGCGGCACCTTCGCAGATCGCATGCTGATGGAGGGCGACCCCTTCCTGCTGATCGAAGGCATGGCGATTGCCGGGCTGGCCGTCGGCGCGACGCGCGGCTACGTCTATATCCGCTCCGAGTATCCGCACGCCTTCCGCACGTTCGGCGCCGCGATCGTAAGGGCGCGCAACGGCGGCGTCCTCGGAGCGAATGTCCTCGGATCGGGCCGCGCGTTCGACATCGAGGCCAGACTCGGCGCCGGCGCTTATATCTGCGGCGAGGAGACCTCGCTGCTGGACAGTCTGGAGGGTAAGCGCGGTCAGGTGCGCGCCAAGCCGCCTTTGCCTGCGATCAAGGGCCTGTTCGGCAAACCCACTGTCATCAACAACGTGCTCAGCTTCGCCTCGACGCCGTGGATTCTCGCCCAGGGCGGCAAGGCCTATGCGGAATATGGCTTGGGGCGTTCGCGCGGCACGCAGCCGTTTCAGCTCGCGGGCAACGTCAAACGAGGTGGTCTCGTGGAGCTCGCGTTCGGCGCGACGATCCGCCGGCTCGTCGAGGATTTCGGCGGCGGAACACGCTCGGGCCGACCAATCCGCGCGGTTCAGGTCGGCGGCCCCTTGGGCGCGTATTTCCCCGACAGCCTGCTCGATACGCCGCTCGACTATGAGGCGATGCTCGCCGCCAGGGGCATGCTCGGCCACGGCGGGATCGTCGTGTTCGACGACAGCGTCGACATGGCGCGCCAGGCGCGATTCGCCTTCACCTTCTGCGCGAAAGAGAGCTGCGGCAAGTGCACGCCGTGCCGAATCGGTTCGACGCGCGGCGTCGAGACGGTCGACAAGATCATCGCCGGCCGCGATCGACCCGGCAATCTCGCGCTGCTGCGCGACCTCTGCGAGACCCTCACCGACGGTTCGCTTTGCGCGCTCGGCGGGCTCACGCCGCTGCCGGTGCTGAGCGCTCTCGACAATTTCGGCGAGGATTTCGCGCAGCCCGTCCCGCGCGTCGCGGCCGAATAGGAGAACTCCGATGGCCCTGCTGCAAGAACTCGACACCGGCACGCCGATCCGCGTCGGCGCGGCCGAAGTGACGCTCACCATCGACGGACAGACGGTCCGCGTGCCGCAAGGGACGTCGGTCATGGCCGCTGCCGCCCTTCTGGACGCGCCGATCCCCCGGCTATGCGCGACCGACAGTCTCGAGGCGTTCGGCTCCTGCCGCCTCTGCCTCGTCGAGATCGAGGGACGCAAGGGCACGCCGGCGTCCTGCACCACCCCGGCTGAAGCGGGAATGGTCGTGCATACGCAGACGCCGCGGCTCGCCAAGTTGCGGCGCGGCGTCATGGAGCTCTATATCTCCGATCATCCCTTGGATTGCCTGACCTGCAGCGCCAACGGGGATTGCGAGTTGCAGACCCAGGCGGGCGTCGTCGGCCTGCGCGACGTGCGTTACGGCTACGACGGCGAGAACCATCTGAAGGCGCCGACCGATTCCTCCAATCCGTATTTCACCTTCGAATCCTCGAAGTGCATCGTCTGCTCGCGCTGCGTGCGCGCCTGCGAGGAAGTGCAGGGCACGTTCGCGCTG
Source organism: Roseiarcus sp. (assembly GCA_049287975.1). Taxonomy (GTDB): domain Bacteria; phylum Pseudomonadota; class Alphaproteobacteria; order Rhizobiales; family Beijerinckiaceae; genus Roseiarcus. The sequence goes on along the minus strand of JBAQGU010000974.1, from coordinate 2,705 downwards.
ACGATCCTGGGGCGGGGGTTCGAGTCCAAGGTCTCACCGGGCGGCGGCGACTTCTTCAGCTCGGAATGCGTTTCCTGCGGCGCTTGTGTGCAGGCGTGCCCGACCGCGACGCTCAACGAAAAGAGCATCATCGCCGCGGGCAATCCGGAGCGCTCGGTCGTCACCACCTGCGCCTATTGCGGCGTCGGCTGCGCGTTCAAGGCCGAGGTGAAGGGCGAGGAGGTCGTCCGCATGGTCCCCTACAAGGCCGGCAAGGCGAACGAGGGCCATTCCTGCGTCAAGGGCCGCTTCGCCTATGGCTACGCCACCCATAAGGATCGCATCGTCAAGCCGATGATCCGCGCCAGGATCGACGATCCCTGGCGCGAGGTCTCCTGGGACGAGGCGCTCGCGTATGCGGCGAGCGAATTCAAACGCATCCAGGCCCGATATGGCCGCGACTCCATCGGCGCCATTTCCTCCTCGCGCTGCACCAACGAGGAGGTGTTCCTGGTTCAGAAGCTGGTTCGCGCGGGCTTCGGCAACAACAACATCGATACCTGCGCACGCGTATGCCACTCGCCGACGGGTTATGGCCTCAGCCAGGCGTTTGGCACCTCGGCGGGTACGCAGGACTTCAAGTCGGTTGACAAGTCTGACGTGATCCTCGTCATCGGCGCGAATCCGACCGACGCGCATCCCGTCTTCGCCTCGCGCATGAAGCGACGGCTGCGCGAGGGCGCGAAGCTGATCGTAGTCGACCCCCGCCGGATTGATATCGTCCGCATGCCGCATGTCGAGGCGGACCATCATCTCCCGTTGCGGCCGGGCACGAACGTCGCCGTCGTGAACGCGCTCGCGCATGTGATCGTCACCGAGGGTCTCGTCGACGAGGCCTTCGTGCGGGAACGCTGCGATCCCGCGAATTTCGAATCCTGGGCTCGCTTCATCGCCGACGAGCGGCATTCCCCCGAGGCGACGGCGGCGCGCTCCGGGGTCGACCCTTCGGAGTTGCGGGCTGCGGCGCGTCTGTTCGCGAAGGGCGGCGCCGGGGCGATCTACTACGGCCTCGGCGTCACCGAGCATTCGCAGGGCTCGACGACGGTCATGGCGCTCGCCAATCTCGCGATGGCGACCGGCAATATCGGGCGCGAAGGCGTCGGCGTGAACCCGTTGCGCGGTCAGAACAACGTCCAGGGCTCCTGCGACATGGGCTCGTTCCCGCACGAATTCTCGGGATATCGGCACGTCTCGGACGATGCGACCCACGAGACGTTCGAGAAGCTCTGGGGCGTTTCACTCAGCCAGGCGCCGGGGCTGCGCATTCCCAACATGATGGACGAGGCGGTCGAGGGCTCGTTCAAGGGTCTCTACATCCAGGGCGAGGACATCGCCCAATCTGACCCCGACACGATGCACATCACCGCCGGCCTACGCGCGATGGAATGCGTGATCGTGCAGGATCTCTTCCTCAACGAGACCGCGCGCTATGCGCATGTCTTCTTGCCCGGCGCTTCCTTCCTCGAGAAGGACGGCACCTTCACCAACGCCGAACGGCGCATCAGCCGCGTGCGCAAAGCGATGGCGCCGCTCGCTGGCATGGCCGACTGGGAAGCGACGATCGCCTTCGCGCATGCGCTGGGCATGCCGATGGACTATTCTCATCCCAGCCAGATCATGGATGAAATCGCAGTGTCGACGCCCACGTTCAGGGGCGTCTCCTATGCCAGGCTCGACGAACTGGGCTCGATCCAATGGCCGTGCAACGATTCGGCGCCGACCGGCACGCCGATCATGCACGCCGAGCGCTTCGTGCGCGGAAAGGGCCAGTTCATGCTGACCGAATATGTCCCGACCGACGAACGCACCGGCCCGCTGTTCCCGTTGTTGCTGACGACGGGTCGCATCCTCTCGCAATATAATGTCGGCGCGCAGACCCGGCGCACCGACAACAGCCTTTGGCACGCCGAGGACGTGCTGGAGATCCATCCCTTCGACGCGGAAAGCCGAGGCGTGCGCGACGGCGATCTCGTTTCCCTGCAGAGTCGCGTCGGCGAGACCTCCTTGCACGCGAAAATCTCCGACCGCATGCAGCCGGGGGTGGTCTATACGACGTTCCACCACCCCAACAGCGGCGCCAATGTCGTGACGACGGACAATTCGGACTGGGCGACCAATTGTCCCGAATACAAGGTCACCGCGGTGCAGGTGCGGCGCACCAACCATTATTCGGAATGGCAGGAGCGCGACCGCGAGGAAGGAATTTCGCTGCGTCGCATCGCGGAGGCGCTCGCCCATGCCGCCGAGTGAGGCCGCCGCTTCGATTCCCGCGACGGCGCGAGTCTATCGTTACGACGCAGGGATGATCGGCCCAGTCCTGACGCGCGAAATCGCCGTCGAGACGCCAATCGAAATCGCGTTCGGCGGAGCGCCGTTCGCGGTCATGATGGCGACTCCCTGTGACATCGAGGATTTCGCGATCGGCTTTGCTTTGACCGAAGGGATTATCGAAGCGGTCGAGGACATCCGCGCAATCGAGGCGGCGATCGACGCGACCAGCGGACGCGTCAACGTGACGCTTTCCGGCGAGCGTATGGGGTCGCATCTCGCCCGCAAGCGCGCGATGAGCGGGCGCACCGGCTGCGGCCTCTGCGGCATCGAGGACCTCGAACACCTGCCCAAAGCGCGCCGCCGTCTGACGCCGTCGCGGCCGATCGCTCCGGAGG
>JBAQGU010000973.1:0-3099 GCA_049287975.1 Roseiarcus sp. | reverse complement strand
CGTCTTACATCACGTTGCGAGGCTCGTCAATCAAGCGCTCGGCGCGGAAGGGAAAGCGGACACCTAGGATATCGGCCTCGGTGCGCTGACCGTCGCGTTTCTTCTCCGGATGAACGACGAAGTTCTCGAATTGAAAGAAACCGTTCAATCGAAAATACCAGTAGGCGACGCTGTCGTGCGTGAACAATTTGCGCCTCTCGCTGTTCGAGTCTGTCGCCGGGATTGCCAAATCAGTCTTAGCCGGGATTCCCCTCACGATTGCGACTAGAGTGCAACAGGAATATCGTACAGTGATAGGGCTATGCCGCGCAGGTAGTTTCCCAAAATTTCCAGCAATTCCCGTGAAATAGCCTCTCAAAACTCATTCCTGATTCCTACCTCTCAAAAGGTCGCCGAAACCGCGAGTTTCGGGCGGTGCAGAAATCAAGAATTATGACGAAGCGACTTTTGGCGGAAAATTTGAAAGTTTTGAGAGAAACGCCAAGAGGGCAAGTGTTTTAGGAAGGAGCCGGTTTCAGCGAACGGCTGAACAATGTGAAGTGAGGGGCAGGAATGCGTTGAGCGATATGATCTTCCGTAGGGGAAAGGATCACCTTGCTGTACCGTGCTGAGCTATCGAGCAGCATGTTATGCAAAGCCGACCATGTTGGCATTTCGGCGCTTTCTAATTCGACGTGGACGGCGCACGCTTCGCAGGCGTAGTCCGCTATCTTGGCCATCACCACCCCGTGATTGCCGGTCAAATAGTAATTCCGCATACTATCTTCAGAATCCCAAATAGATATCGCCCACATCGCACGCGTCGGTTCGGCCAAGAGCTTGCCTTTAATGAAACCGCGCGACTTTCGTGCTTGTTGGACTGCCTTCTCGTTTTCGACCAGGAAACGCGGCACGAGCGCCCAAGATATCAGCCTAAATCTGGCGACCGAAATCATCGACATCACGTTGTCCCCTTCAGTTAAAACCTAACACAACCGAACCAAAACACCCAGCCAATCCTTGGAGCTTGCGTAACGTAAGTTAACGTTGCCGAGAGTCAACAAACTGAGCGCCTGTTCGGGACATGCCCGCTGGTTAGTTCGCTAAGCGATCAGGGGCGTCTCTCAAAAAGGAAGATTTTCGAGAGAGCCGCGATACGGTCGACAGATCGCACTGGATCCTCGCGAAAAGGTTTCTCAAAACTCATTACTGGTGGCCGGGACTCCAAAGCGCTACGTCAAGACCGCGGAAAGCGGCAATGAGCGGCTGCATGCATCTGCGGAAATTGCGGCGCGCCGATACTCATGCGCTCCGACAGCTCCGGCGAGCCATTCGCTTCGAATAGGAACCATCGAACAGCACGCCGCCTACACGCCGGGCAAGCAAATCTGGCGGCGCTCCGCCCTGCCGTGGGTGGATGCGCTGGCATCCGTGCCGGCGACGGAAAAAGAATGAGGCGCCGCCTTACCGAAATTACGGGTCAATTCTCTTCACGGATGCGGACTGGGAGGCGCCCCCGAAGGCATGCGGCTCGGCTGCGCCTGCGTTTTACTGACAAAGCGCCCCGCGGCGATTTTTCTGTCGATTTTCTTTCCGAGAAAGACAATCCGTGCTATGGTGTCTTTTCGGTCTTTAAGTATGGTCCGACGCCTTTTGGTATTTGGAGGACAAGAATCTGGAAAATGGCGACCGCCGAGCCGATCGCGGCGGGAGAGGCTGACGGCAAAACGGAGTCGCCCGGAAATGGCGCCGCAACGCTTTGAAAAGATTGAATCCGCGCCCGGGAATGGTACGGGCTCGGAAGCCTCGAACCTACAACATCTGGTACGCGAGCGCGCGGCTGACCGTGCGCTCCGGCGATATTCTCGGACCGCCGCCTACGGCCTAGCGGCCACAGTTCACGAATTCGAAGCGCAGGGAGGCCGATGGGAAATTTTCCGCCTCGCAACCCTTTGAAATCGCTAAAACCGGGAAAGAATCTCGGAGGCGCCTACGGCTCAGTGGCCACGGTCTACGAATTCGACGCGCGAGAAGGCCGCGCGAAAAAAGTTGCAGAAAAAGGTGCCTAACGCTTTGAAGTCGCTCGATGCAGAACGGAAATCGGCGCCTTTGTCCCGCATCTCGAAGGTCGTCAGAAGAGGCGGCGAGCATGAACAGGCCCACGATAGCCGGGTTCAAAATGGGGGATGACTCAGAAATACCAGTGTCATGCCCGCGAAAGCGGGCATCCAGACTTGGCCGCGCGTGCTGGGGCCCTGGATTCCCGCTTTCGCGGGAATGACACAGCGGACCTCATTTTTGAATGTCGCGCCTCACTAATGCAGCCGCGCCAACTCCATCACGCTGCGGATTTCGGCGGGCTTGATGAGGCCGACATGGGCGACTCGCACGGAATGCAGCGGGCCGTCCAGCTTTCGACGCCAAAACTCGAGGAAGCTATGCAACGCGGGAAACCGGGGCGCCTGATCGTAGTCCTGCCAGATATAAGTCTGCAGCAAGGACTGGTGATCGGGCAGCCGATAGATGATCTCGGCCGTCGTCAGACTGTAACCTTGCAACTGACGGACGAAATCCGCTGACACGACAGAAGACGACATAGCGCGACCCCTCCGTGGTTGGGCGCGCGCGGGAAGACCGCCTGGCGAGCGCAACCCGCCGATTCGACAATTGAAGGCGCGAAAAGTTAACGCGACGTTTCACGCTCTCAGTGGCGGAGCAACTTTCGTGCCGCGGCGAGATCGTCCGGCGTGTCGATGTCGAGAGCTACCGCGACGTCATCGAACAAGACCTCCGCGACGCGATCCCAATCGGCTTCGCGCAGCAGGCGGCGCGCGCCCTCGTCGCCCTCGAGCCGCGCCACAGCGGCGAACAATTCCCGGCCGAGCAGCACGGGATTGCCGCGCCGGCCCGTGTGTACGGGGACCGCGGCGGACGCGTCCGGATGCGCCGCGAAGGCTTCGACGATCCGATCGATCATTTCGGCTTCGACGCCGGGCATGTCGCCGAGCAGCACCACGGCGCCCAGCGCCGGCTCCGGCACCGCCGCGACGCCGGTCCTGAGCGATGACGCCAGCCCGCTGGCGAAATCCGGATTGAACGCGAAGGCGAGCGGCAAGCCCG
>JBAQGU010000972.1:0-6263 GCA_049287975.1 Roseiarcus sp. | reverse complement strand
CGCCGGCGCCGTGGACGGCCGCGGCGACGATATTGGCCTGCTCGAGATAGAGAATGGTCGCGCCGAAGGACAGCAGGCTGACCCACGCGCCGACGCCGAGCAGATAGGGTGAGCGGAAGAGTTCGAGCAGCCCCGCGAAGGCGCTGCCGCCGACGCGCGACGGCTCGGGGCGCGGGCCTCGGCGGGCATTTGCCGTGCGCTCGAGCCGGTGGACGCAGAACACCGCGAGTTCCAGCAGCACCATGGCGGCGATCAGCAGGTTGACGGGGCCGAGCGGCGCTGAAAGGCCGATGGTGATGACCGGGCCGAGCAGCGAGCCGGCGGTGCCGCCGGCGCCGATGAAGCCGAAGAGACGCTTGCCCTGCTCGCTGTCGAAGAGGTCGGCCATGAACGACCAGAACACCGCGACGGCGAAGAGGTTGAACACGCTGACCCAGACGAAGAAGACGCGCGCCGTGACTACCGGCGCGACGCCGAGGGTCAGCAGCAGCCAGAACAGCGCCAGATTGGCGACGAAGAAATGATAGACGACGGCGATGAACTGGGCGCGCGGCAGCTTCGCCACCAGGGCGCCGTAGAGCGGCTGCATCACGAGCAGGGTCACGAAGGTCGCGGTGAACATCCACGGCAGGGCCTTGACGCCGCCGGCGATGCCCATCTGGTCGCGCAACGGCCGCAGCACATAATAACCCGCCAGCAGCATGAAGAAATAGGCGAAGGACCAGAGCGCCGCCGCGCGCTCCTGCGGCGTCGCCGGCACCGCCCAGCCGAGCCAGCGCTCGAGCAGCACCGCACCGGGGGCGCCGCCCAGGGCGCGCCGCGAGCGGTCGAAGGGCTCATGCTCGAGCAGCGATGCCTCCTGACGTCGGGGGCGTCGGGCGCGACGGTCTTGCCCGACATTCCCTGGATTTTGGTGACGGCGAGCGCGATGATTTCATTTTCGTGCAGCCGGCGCAACGCGGTTCCCCGTCACGAACGCGTGACACCCGAACGCCCCAGGCTGTCGAGGCGACCGGCGGCAGTCGCAGTTCCGAGATCATCAGGCGGGCCAAATCTGGGACTTTGGGTGATCGTCGGTTGTGATCACCATCCGCAGAACGACACGCGGAATTGATCGCCCGGGAGCGCGCGAGGAGCCGCAGGATCACGATTGCTTAATCACGGGACCAAAGTCCTGAAGCCGGCGCTCCGCTTGCTGTTATCATAATCGTGATTAGGATTGTCACGCGGATGGCGCCATTTTGGCGCAATCGGGGCCGCGATCGGACAACAGGGGGCGCCATGTTGAACATATTGAGACTGGGTCTGGCTGTGTCCTTCTTGTGGGCTATGCCGACGTCCGCGATGGCGGTCGTGCACATCAACATCGATCTGAACAGTCAGACGATGCACGTCGTTTCCGATTCCGGGGCGAGCTACGATTGGCCGGTCTCGACGGGTCGTCCCGGCCATGGCACACCGCGCGGCACGTTTCGGCCCCAGGCGATGTACACGATGGTGCATTCGGCCAAATACGACAACGCGCCAATGCCGCATTCGATCTTCTTCCACGGCCAGTACGCCATTCACGGCACTACGGCCGTCGGCGCCCTCGGGCATGTCGCCTCGCACGGCTGTGTCCGCCTCGCGCCGGGCAACGCGGCGACTCTGTTCGCCATGGTGAAGGAGGAAGGCGCGGTGATCTCGATCGGCGGCGGGGTTAATGCTGGCGAATACGTCGCCAACGCCGCCAATCCGCATCGCGCCGGGCACCGGCTGGCCGCCGCGCAGCACAAGCGCTTTCAGGAACAGGCGCTCGCCTACGCCTCGCCGCATCGCACGCGCACGTTGCGCGAATGGGCCAAGAACCCGCTCGGCGTCCACTGAAGCGCGGCGCCCTCGCGCGCGATCATCCGCGAACGATTCCCGGGGCTGCCGCGAAATCGCCATTCGCGTTTTCGCGCGAATTGGGATATCAGGCCGCAGACCAGGGATTCGGATGGTCGACGCTTCTCGAGGAGGCCCTATTGCAACGACGAGAGTTCCTGGCCGGAGCGGCTGGTCTAATGGGCGGCGCGCTGGCGCCGCGCATGGCGCTGGCGAATGTGCCGACGGCTTTCACCTACGATCTCTCGCCCCCGATGGACAGCCGTGAGAAGTTCGTACAATGGGGCGTCGCGCAGCGAGGCGAGGACCCGAAATATCTGGCTGAGAGATTCGACCGCTACGTCGCGCTCGTGCGCAACGAGGACGTCTGGGACAGCCGTCACAAGCGCGCGTTCCTGATGACCCCGCGCGAGAAGTTCGTGTTGCAGCAGAATCTGGGCCGCGCGTATGATCACGCGTTCCTGGACATCGGCTGGGGCGTGACGATTTCCGGCCCCCATATCGTCGGGCGGATGACGAGCACGATCGATCCGAAAAAGGGCGAGAAGGTGCTCGAGATCGGCACGGGCTCGGGCTATCAGTCCGCCTATCTCTCGCACCTCACCTACAACGTATACACGATCGAGATCATCAAGCCGCTCGCGGAGCGCACCCGGGCGACTTATGACGCGCTGATCGCGGCTGGCTACAACGAATTCAAGTCGATCAGCACCAAGAACGCGGACGGCTATTACGGGTGGGAAGAGGTCGCCCCGTTCGACAAGATCATCGTCACTTGCGGCATCGACCACGTGCCGCCGCCGTTGTTGCAGCAACTGAAATCCGGTGGCACTATGGTGATTCCGGTCGGGCCGCCCGGCGCGCAACGCGTGCTCAAGGTGGTGAAGACGCAGGCCGAGGACGGCTCGATCACCGTGGCGCGCTCGGATATCTACGGCGGCAAGATTGTTCCCTTCGTCCCCTTCACCAAGCTCGAAGGCGAAGTGATCAAGGGCACGCACAACAATTGAGCCTCGTGCCCCCGGCGGGGCCCGCCCGCCCCATCCCTGACCACTCCGCGCAAGGGCGGGGAGCGGAATCCCAGCCTCGGGTCTGCGAAAGGGCGAGTTTCGCTCCGCCTCGGGAGTTCACGGCATGAATGAAATCATCGACGCGGGCGCTCCGGCGGAAAGCGTCGACGGCGACGTATTCGAACACGCCGACGGCCCGCCGGCCGTCAAGACGCCTGGCGGCGACATCGAACTCGACGCGCGTGGACGGCTCGCGCTCTATCTCGCGGTGGGCTTGGCCGCCGGCGCGGTGATCGCGCTGCAGATCGACATCATGCGCGTGTTCGCGGTTGGCAACTGGACCCACTTCGGTTCGCTCGTCGTCAGTCTCGCGATGCTCGGTTTTGGCCTCACCAGCGCGGTCATGGCGGTGGCCAAGAACTGGTTCGCGCGCAACTGGCGCGTCGCGGCGAGCGTCGCGCTCGGTCTCTATGGGCCGATGGCGGTCGGGGCGAACCTTTATATCCAGCAGCTCGGCTTCAACCCGATCTACCTCGTCTCCGATCCCAACCAGAAGTGGAAACTGGCCGAGATTTTCCTCGCCGCGCTGACGCCGTTTCTAGCCGGCGCGGTGTTCCTCGGCTGCGTGTTCTTGAAGAGCAACAAGACGTTCGGCCGCGTCTATTTCGCCGATCTGGCGGGGTCCGGTCTCAGCGGCCTCGTGTTCCTCGGCGCGATGTACCTGTTGCCGCCGATAAACCTGATCGCCGCGCCGCTCGCGCTCTGGTTCGCCGCGTGCGTCGCCTGGAGCTTCATTCCCGGCGCGCGCGGCGCCCTCGTTCCCTTCGTCGTCATGGCGGGGCTTGCGTTCGGCGGCCATTTCGTCGCGGCGCCCGAGCTCGGTCTCAGCCGCCTCGCCGTCAACGATTACAAGGGCGCTTCCTACGCGCGCCGGCTGCCTGAAGCCAAGAAGGTGTTCGAGAGTTATTCGCCGTTCGGCCTGCTCGAGGCCTATACGACCTCGTACCTGCATTTCGCACCGGGACTCTCCGACAACGCGGGCTTCAATCTGCCGACGATGCCGGCCAACGCCTACATGGGCCTCTATATCGACAGCGACGGCCCAATCGGCGTGATGCGCCATCTCGACGCGAAGGAGAGCGCCTACTTCCGATTCCTGCCGATGTACTACCCTTACGTGATCAAGAAACAGCCGAAGACCTTCATCACCCAGTTCGGCGGCGGCATCTCGACGGAAGTCGCTCTCAGCACGGGCTCGAAGGACGTGACCGTGGCGGAGGGCAATCGCGCGATCCTGGCGGCGTTCCGCGACCCCGTGTTCAGGAATTTCACCGGCGACATCCTCAGCAAGGTGCGCGTGATCGATTACGAAGGCCGGCATTTCCTAGCGCAGACGAAGGAGAAATTCGACGTCATCGACCTGAGCCTGGCCGATTCCACGGGTCTTTCCAATCCCGGGGGCTTCGCAGTGGTCGAGAAGTTCGCCTATACGCAGGAGGCGATGGAGACCTATATGCGCGCGCTGAGCGACGGCGGCGTGTTGGCGGTCACGATCTGGAACAAGGAAGAACCGCCCAAGTCGGTTCTCAAGCTCTACGCGACGATGGCGGCGGCTTCGCGCGCCATCGACGGGCCGCGCATGGCCGATTCGTTCTTCGTCTCGTCATCCTATCTCTCGACCGCCACGGTGCTTTACAAGCGCGGCGGATTCACCGCGGATGAGATCGACGAGCTTCGCAAGCATACCCATGACATGTCGTTCGACGAAATCTATTCGCCGGGATTTTTCTACGACGGATCGCAGACCGATCGCACTTTGGACGGCTATGTCGCACAGTTCTTCACCGCGCCGATCAATGGGCCGCCCTCTTCGAGCGGATCGCCGGCCGCGGCGGTCGATCCCACCGCGCCCCCCGATCCGACCGGACCGACAGACGCCACGGCGCCGCCCGATGATGCGGGGCCGCCCGGCGGTAAGCCCGACGATGGCGTGCTGCCTTCGACGGTGATGGGCCGGCTCGCTTGGCACAGTCTGGTGAACGGCGGCTGGCCCGAAATCGCCGCGCGCTATGTCTTCGACACGCGCAAACTGACCAACGACGCTCCGTATTTCGCGGCCTACGTGAAGACGAAGGATCTGCCGGCCGTTCTGTCCGATCCCGATCGGCTGGAGCCGCTGCAGGACGAATGGGGCTATCTCCTGATCTGGGCGACGCTCGGCATCGCCTGCGTGACGGCGGCGGTGCTGCTCGCCATTCCGGTGATCTGGGGCTGGAAGTCGATCTTCTCGAAATCGCCGGGCAAGGCGTTGACCGTGGTGTATTTCGCCTGCCTCGGCGCCGGCTATATCATGGTCGAGGTCGGCCTGATCGCGCATTTCGTCATGGCGCTGGGCAATCCGACCGTGTCCGCCTCGATCCTCATCACGGGCATGCTGGTCTTTTCCGGACTGGGCGCGCTGGTCTCGGAGCGCATCCTGCCTTTCATGCGCGTCTTCATGCCGATCCTGTTCGTCGCGATCGCGGCGATCCTGGTCGGCTACGCGCTCTTCCTCAACCTGGCGCTCGACGCGATCGGCGCCCTGCCCTACTCCGCTCGGCTGCTGTTCTGCTTCGCCTTCATCGCGCCGCCCGCTTTCCTGATGGGCTTCCCGATGTCGACCGCGATGACGACGCTCGGGCGGCTCGGCAAGGAGCACATGTTCATCTGGGCCTGGGGCGTGAACGGCTGCTTCTCGGTGATCGGAGCGGCGGCGGCGCCGGTGATCGCGACCAATTTCGGGCTCGGCGCCGTGATAGAAATCGCCGGCCTCGCCTATTTTCTGGCGTTGCCCGCCTTTTACGGAGTAATATCCGGGAACGCGCCGCGGCGGACGGCGTAGGGCGAAGCCTCGAGGGGGCCGGGGAATGAAGTTGAGACCGAGCCGCGCGTTCGTCGCGATTTCCGGCCTCGTGTGGGCGCTGGCGCTCGCCGGGTGCGCAGGCGCGCCCCATCCAGCGACGGAAACTTCGATGCCGTCCTCGTACAGCGCGCCTAGATTCTCGCAGGTCGATGGCGCCAACATAACCTTCGCCGAATTCAAGAATTCGGCGTTTCCCTATCACGGGTCGATCCCGGACGAGGACGACCCCTCGAAGTCGCGCCCGTTCCTCAACGTCGACGACAACGGTCGGCTGGGCCATTCCTCGCACCGGAACGGCGTGCTCTGGGAGGATACGACCTACAACGATCGCCACGTGCTGCTCGCCGCCTCGACCGACTTCAACCCCAACGCGCCCGGCGCGCTGGTCGTCTTCTTCCATGGCAACAACGCCACGCTCGAGCGCGACGTGGTGCAGCGGCAGCAGACGGTTCGCCAGCTCGCGCAAGCCAATCTCAACGCCGTGC
>JBAQGU010000971.1:0-1564 GCA_049287975.1 Roseiarcus sp. | reverse complement strand
ACTCAACTCCGTGCCTTCAATTGCAAACGGTCGATCAGTGGAGGCAATAGGTCGTCCGACCGCCCGGTCAGAAATTCGACATTAGGAAACTTGCTGGCGAGCCGCTTCGGCACATCTGAGTCGATATCGATCGAATACACACGGTCGCAGACCCACAAGGTGGGGAGGGTCCGTTCGCAGCTTCGATGACGAAGCTTTGAGCAGGTTCGTCCCGAACCGACGTTGTCCGGAACTCGAGATCGCGGTAAGGTGGCTCGAAAGGGGCCCTCGAGCTCCAAATGCCCAGGGAGGCGGAAATCGAAACTGAACATGGGGCACGCGTCGACCCGGAAGTCCTCGAGAGCGTCCAGACGTTTCCGGATATCGAATTGGCTTTGATCGGCGTCCAGCAGCCCCTCGTCCTCGAAGAATTACAACGCCGTTTCAAAATCCACTCCGTTTATTCCGAGCCCGATCCCTTCGCAGCGCTCGCCCGCGTCGGGAGCCGTGTTCGCGGCGCGGTCGGCCACGGGATGGCGGGACTCACGCGTCGCCATCTCGAACTGATGCCGAATCTCGAATTCTGCGCGATTCACGGCGTAGGCCTGGAAACGTCCGACCTCCCGGCCGCACGCGAAAGGGGCGTCGTGATCGCGACAGCGCCCGTGCTGTTCGACGACGTCGCCGATCTCGCGATCGCATTGGCGCTCGCCTCTTGCCGCCAGATCCCTCGGGCGGACAGATTCGTGCGAGAGGGCCTGTGGGGACCGGCGAGGCGCTTCCAGCTCGGGCGCAAGTTCACGGGGATGCGCGCCGGCATCGTCGGCCTGGGCCGGATCGGCATCGAGGTCGCGCGCCGGCTCGAAGGCTTCAAGACGACGATCGGTTACGCCGACCCAGCGCCTCGCGACGTCGCCTATCGGCGCTACCCCGATGCGCTCACGCTCGCTGCGAATAGCGATGTTTTGTTTCTGTGCGCGGCCGGCGGCCCCAAGGGCTCGCCGCCGATCATCGGGCGAGAAGTCCTCGAGGCGCTCGGCCCGCGCGGCATGTTCATCAACATATCGCGCGGCTGGATCGTCGACGAGGAAGCCTTGATCGCCGCGCTGGTGAGCAAGCGCCTCGGCGCCGCGGGCCTCGACGTTTTCCTCGATGAGCCCGGCGCTCCGCCAGCGCTACGCGAACTCGACAATGTCGTGCTGACGCCCCACATCGCGGGCAACACCGCGGAAACGATGCGGGCCATGGGCGACTGCGTCGTCGACAATCTCGTGAGCTGGTTTTCCGGCCGCGGCGCGCTGACGCCCGTGAAGTGAGCTGTGTGGCGTTCACCGCGCGAGCGAGTTTCCCGAGTTAATTGAAGGCGCCGAGAAAGGTCGCCGTCGCCCTGGGGGAGCCATTGAAGATCGAGAAAATACGGATTCGGCGTCTCCACGGCATGATGGAGACCGACGGCTTCTTCTGGGAGGACCGGCTCGTCCGCCCGATCGACATCTATCCCGAATATCGCAAGCAGCCGACTCTCGAGGGCGGCGAGCAAATCGACCGCAATCATTTGCGCCTGAAAGCGGATTTCCTCGAAATC
>JBAQGU010000970.1:0-13157 GCA_049287975.1 Roseiarcus sp. | reverse complement strand
CGGTCGATCGGCAGGCCGGAGGGCGAGCGCACGCTGAACGCCACCTCGACGGAGTCGCCTGTGAATTTGCCGTCGGCCGTCGGCGATGCGATCTTGATGACTGGAGGCAGCGTCGTCTCGATCGGCGCGGTCTCTCGCTTGCGCTTGGCCTTTTCGTTCGCCTGCCCGACCGCGGTCGCCTCGTCACGCGTCTTCAGCACGAGTTGCACGATGTCGGGCCGGTTGAAGCGCGCGGAGAAGCGCGAGGCGGGAAAGAAATCGGCCTCTTGCACCCAGCCCCGGTTGATATGCCATCCGATCAGATCCTCGCCGCCCGGCGAGGCCATGTAATAGCCGGTCGGCGTCCAGGCGACCCAGCGGCGCGTCGGTACGTCGACGAACAGCGCGAGCAGCTCCACGCCATCCGAGCCTCGCAGCCAGCGGATAGTGCCGTCGCCACAGGCGACGACGAGAAGCTGGCCGTCCGCGCTGAAGTCGACGCCGAAGGCTTCGCCCGGAACATCCTGTTTCCAAACCGATTTGCCAGTTGTGTCGAAGGCCCGGACATCCCAATTCGCCCCCAGAGCGAAGCCGGATCCATCGAGGCGAATCGCGAGCGCGCGAGCCTTTTCGTAGTCGTTGAGACCGATCTTGACGCCTTTGAACTTCGGCGCTTCATTGTCTATCCAGTCGGTCACCGGCATCCCGTCTACGCGCGCTGGGGCCAGACCAGCGATCGGGTTTGGCGAGTCCGCGAAGGAGCCCGCCGCGACGTCGAAGAGCACGGGCTTGCCCTCTCCATAGCCCAGACCAAAACGCACGGTCTCGGCGTCGCCCGAAATCTCGAGCCCCTTCCCGATCTTGCCGCGCATGTCCGCAGTGCGCGGACCCTGCAGAACCTTGACCAATCCGCCCGCGTCCACCAGCCCGATCGTCGGGTCGGCCGCGGCATAGGCGAAACCTTCGCCGCAAGGCAAAAGATCCATCAACGTGTCCGACGAAATCGGGACGTCGAGACCGCGGCGCCGTCCGTTCGGATCGAAAACGCGGAGAAGATGACGCCAAACACCATTCCACTGCGCCTGCGCGTGGGCGCCCGAGACAAGCGTCGCCCCGTCGCGCGACCACGCCACGGCGGAAAGGCTCCCGTTCGCGAGACCGGCCGAATCCGCTTCGGCAATCGGCGCCAGAGTCGTGGCGTCGAAGATCGACGCTTTTGGCGCGTCGTCGAAGCCGACCGCCAACCGTCGACCGGCGCGATCGACCATGAGTCCATACGGCTGCTTGCCCGCCAGGCTGCCACGTTTCGCGGTCAGGCGAAAATCCGGTCCATACCGGCGCAGCTGTCCATCGAAGCTGCTCGAAATCAGAGAGCCGTCGGGCGCGAATACCACGCCGTAGACATCGCCGGCGTAATCGCGGTCAGCGAACGATTCGCCGCCCGACAGCCAATCGTAGACGCGAATGCCGTTTTTTCCGCCCAGGCCGATCGCCACGCGAGCGCCGTCTGCAGAGAAGGCGATAGCGTTGATCTCGCGAGGAAACGCTCCGACGCGACGGATCGAGCCCGAGTCGAGATCGAAGAGCGAAAGATTATTCGATCCCAGCTTCGAATAGGAGCCGGAGAGGCCGCCCGCCGCGAGTCGGCGGCCATCCGGCGAAAGCGCGATCGCATACAACATGCCGTCGTGTTTCGCCCCGATCGGCGCACGGATCGTGCGCTCCAGCCTCCCGTCCGGGAGGGACCACAGTCGCACGGTCTTATCCAGGGACGCTGTCGCGATCTGACGGCATGAACCATCGACCCCAATGCGCCTGATCGGCGCCGTATGCATTCCGGTCTCGATGCGCAGGAACGGTGACTGGTCCGGGCACGCCTTCACCGCCGCGTCGAGCGCCGCGCTCGGCGCGCCGTCGATCGCGGCCTTGTAACAGCCCGCGTCCGTCAGCCGCCGCTGCAACGAAAGAACGTCCTCGCGGCTGCCGCCTGCGCTCTCGGCCAAAGCCGACGGCGCGCTCGCGGCAACGGCCAGAAGCAGGCCCAACGCCGCCGCACAAAGCCTCGTCAGGTTCATCCGCCCGACAAGCCGCCGCGTTCCCATCATGCCGGCCTCCCTGCCGCCGTCGCGGCCAATGAGACTACTCCTCGGCGCGACGCCAGCGCCCATCAGTCCGTCGCCGGGGGGAGGACTATGACACGCCCGTACCCTGGCTCAAAACTGTCCGCGTAGGATGGCTCCGTCAATGCCCACAGCACGTTGTAGGGCATCTCTTCATCGGGAAAGATTATGTCGCCGTCCGTGATCACTACCACCGCTTCGACGTCGGGGTCCTCCGCGAGCATCCGCAGGCTCGGCGACATGTTGCTGCCTCCGCCGCCCTTGACGCGGAACCGCTGCAGCTCGCTGGGATCGATGACGTCGTCGGCCTCGACGTCGGCGCCGCCCTGCACGATGCGCACTCGGCCGACATTCGCGCTCAGTCGGAAGTTTTTCAGCGCGCCGAGCGCGCGAGAAATCGGATTCTCGCTTTCTTCGGTCGAGTACATCGGCTGGTGTCCCGAACGACCGTCAGGGTCCAGCCCTCCCGGCAGCCGACTGTCGTTCCCTCGATCAGCCCCATTTCCTCGAAGACGGCCGAATCGTCGGTCGAAAGATGATGTTGAAATTAGAGATAATCGATGATTTCCCGAATGACTTTCATCGATCGTCCGGGCGAAAGTGTTGCGTGATCGGGAAAGCCAGGGCGGTTTCAACTCACGCCCCGACGGCCGATCGTCGTCGATGTCGACACTTCCGCCTCCGATCGCGGAGGAGCGAGGCGAAATTCGGGCGGACGGTTTGCCGGGCTCTCCAAATGTTTTGGAGGGCGCCCAACAAAAAGGAGGGCGCATTCGCGGGGCTCGGCGCTGCCGGTGATGGTGGATTTCGGCGTCGACCCCGTTCACTTCGGAATGGGCTCGGGAGGGCGAATTTTCGGCGCAACCGCTGTCGCCTGCCGCGCTAGCGGTCCGGCGTAATGACCGTAATGCCGGGAAAGTAAGTGCGATAACGACGGGCATCCCTCGTCAACAGTGGCCAGCCTTCGACGGCTGCATGAGCGCCAATGAAGAAATCGGAGAGTACGCCGGCCCGGGCGCCGCCGGCCTTTCGGTAGCGCAAGAAGGCCTTGCCGGCCAGGAACAGTGCAGATCGCGGAATCGGGACGATCCCGATGGCCGCGTCGGCCAGCGTCTCGTCGAGTTCCTCGATCGTGGAGAAGCGCACGGATATCTCGGCGTAGACGACATCGTTGATAAGGATCGATCCCGTGAGCGCGGCTTCTGCGAGCCGCGCCAGCGACCAAGCCACCCAAACGGGATCGTCGGTTACGACATCGGGCAGGACGTTCGCGTCCACCAGGGTCACGTCAGTCTTCGCCGCGCATTAGAGCCATGATTTCGTCGGTGCTGAGACCCTTGCCGGCACGGCCGCGCAATTTCTCGAAGCGGTTCGGCTGACGTGTGCCGTCGACCTTGACCAGCATGATGCGACCGTCCGGCGCTCGCTCAAAATCGATCACGCTCCCAGGGCCGATCCCGAGAAGGTCCCGAACGGCCTTAGGCAAGGTCACCCGGCCCTTGCTCGTCACTTTGGCGGTCATGTTCGGCTTCCCCAGTAATGCGGAGCTTTCAGCAGTCCTTACTTACATCTCGGCAGAGATTCCGCCACTCGATCTTCGCCCGCGGCGCCGATCTCCTCCGCATCTCTGGCGCCGACGAACTGC
The DNA here is from genome assembly GCA_049287975.1 of Roseiarcus sp. Lineage (GTDB taxonomy): Bacteria > Pseudomonadota > Alphaproteobacteria > Rhizobiales > Beijerinckiaceae > Roseiarcus. Next base: position 9,413 of record JBAQGU010000970.1, on the reverse strand, counting down.
ACGATATATGCATCGCGCGAGACGCCGTCCGGCCTCGTCAGAAACGCCCATGTCCCCGCAGCCGCTCGCCTTCACCCTCGACGCAATCCGCGCCTATCTCGCGGAAGTCTTTCCGCAGGCAGGACTGGGCCGCGCGTTCGAGATCGAGGCCATCGGGCCTATGAGGGCGTGCGTGCGGCTGATCTATGGCCCCTCGCATCTGCGTCCAGGCGGGACTATCTCGGGGCCGAGCATGTTCGCTCTGGCCGATGTCGCCTTCTACGTCGCCGTCCTTGCGCAGCTCGGCCCTGTCGGCCTCGCCGTGACGACGAACATGAACATCAACTTCCTGCGCAAGCCGGCGCCGCGCGATCTGATTGGCGAGGCCCGCCTGATCAAGCTGGGGAAGCGGCTGGCGGTGGGCGAGGTCGCGATATTCTCTTCGGGCGAAACGGAGCTCGCGGCGCATGCGACGGGCACGTATTCGATCCCCCCGCGCGGCGATTGATTTTTCGTCGCCGTCGAGGCCAGCGTCGTCGTCGCGTTGGCGACTATGCTGCAATCCGAGACCTAGAGGTAAACGGTATCCTGATACCGCGCAGCGAAAAGTCCCCGTTCGCCTGCGATTCCGAGGAGTTGACGAAGTCCGTCGCGCGCTCTATGAGCGCGTCCTTGACCCGCCCGCCGTCCTCGCGGGTTTTTTGCAAACGGATTTACCTTCATGTTCGGCAAGACCCATTCGACCAAGACGGCCGACATCGAGAAGCAATGGCTTCTCATCGACGCCAAAGGCCTCGTCGTCGGGCGGCTCGCTTCGATCGTCGCGATGCGCCTGCGCGGCAAGCACAAGCCTTCCTTCACGCCGCATATGGACGACGGCGACAGCATCGTGATCGTCAACGCCGACAAGGTGGTGCTCACCGGGCGCAAACGCGACCAGAAGGTCTATTATCACTACACCGGCTATATCGGCGGCATCAAGGAACGGTCGGCCAAGGCGATCCTCGAGGGCAAGTTCCCCGAGCGCATCGTCGAGAAGGCCGTCGAGCGGATGCTGCCGCGCGGGCCCCTGGGGCGCAAGCAGCTCAGCCATTTGCACGTCTACAAGGGTCCCGACCATCCGCACGCCGCCCAATCGCCGACGCCTTTCGACGTCGCCAAGCTCAACGCCAAGAATAGCCGGAGCGCCTGATGGCCGAAACGCTTTCCTCCCTCGCCGATCTCAAGGGCTCGTCTGTCGGGGCCGAGGCCGAAGGCCCGGTGCATGTGCAGAAGCTGGACAAGCAGGGGCGCGCCTACGCCACCGGCAAACGCAAGAACGCCGTCGCGCGGGTCTGGATCAAGCCGGGCAGGGGCAAAGTCTCGGTCAACGGCAAGCCGTTGGACGTCTATTTCGCGCGCCCGGTGCTGAGAATGATCCTCAATCAGCCGCTGGTCGTGGTCAACCGGCTCGCCCAATATGACTTGACAGTGACGGTCGCGGGCGGCGGCCTTTCCGGCCAGGCCGGCGCGGTCCGCCACGGCCTCGCCAAGGCGCTGACCTACTACGAGCCCGATCTGCGCGGCCCGCTGAAGAAAGAGGGCTTCCTGACGCGAGACTCCCGCGTCGTGGAGCGCAAGAAGTACGGCCACAAGAAGGCTCGCGCGAGCTTCCAGTTCTCCAAGCGCTGAGTTCGTCCGCGATGCGATTTTGCGGAGGGCGGCTTCGGCCGCCCTTTGCTTGTAGCCTGCGAGGACGCGCAACTGACTGGGCACGCCCCGATAGCTGACAAACTGACCAAATACGATCCCGCCGTGGCTCTGGTCGATGGCGAGGAAGTCGCAGCATTCCTGACGGACGCCCTGGAAACCGGCGACGCCGCGTTCATCGCGAAGTCGCTCGGCGTGGTCGCCCGCGCGAAGGGCATGGCGGAAATTGCAGTAAAGACCGGCCTTTCCAGAGAGCAGCTCTACCGCTCCTTCAGCGCCGAAGGGAATCCGACCTTGAAGACGATGTTGGCCGTCATGAAAGCCCTGGGCGTCGACCTCGCCGCGAAGGTTCGCACCGAGGCCTGATTCGGCGAACGACCGACGAAGTCGTGCCTCGATGTCCATTTTCCCCGCTTCACATTCGCACATCCAACGTGATTTGAACCGGCCCGCGTGACTGGCCTAACCCTTGCTGGTCGTCGAATCAGACGGCAGGGAATAGGACAATGTGCGGAATCGTCGGCATTTTGGGACAGGGCGCGGTCGCGCCGCAGATCGTCGCGGCGCTGAAGCGGCTCGAATATCGCGGCTACGACTCGGCGGGCGTCGCAACGCTGGAGGGCGGCCGGGTGACGCGGCTGCGCGCCGAGGGCAAGCTGAAGAACCTCGAAGCGAAGCTCGAGCGCGCACCGCTCAGCGGCAGGATCGGCATCGGCCACACCCGCTGGGCGACGCATGGCAAGCCGACCGAGCGGAACGCGCACCCGCACGCGAGCGACCGCCTCGCGGTCGTGCACAACGGGATCATCGAGAATTTCAAGTCGCTGCGCGAGGAACTCGCCGCCAAGGGCCATCGCTTCGCCACCGAGACCGATTCGGAAGTCGCGGCATTCCTCGTGACCGACGAGATGGAGGCGGGTAAGCCGCCCGTCGAGGCGGTGCATGCGGCGCTGAAGCGCATGCGCGGCGCCTTCGCGCTGGTCTATCTGTTCGACGGCGAGGAGGACTTGCTTGTCGGCGCCCGCCGGGGCGCGCCGCTCGCGGTCGGCTATGGCGAGGGCGAGGCGGCGGGGGAGATGTACCTGGGCTCCGACGCGCTGGCGCTCGCCCCGTTCACCGACCGCGTCGCCTATCTCGAGGAGGGCGACTGGGTCACGGTGACGCGCGAGGGCGCGAAATTCCGGGACATGTCGGGCCAGCCGGTCAAGCGGCGCGTGATCCGGAGCCCGGCGGGCGGATTGTTCGCCGAAAAAGGCAATTACCGCCACTTCATGGCCAAGGAGATCCACGAACAGCCCGAAGTCGTCGGCCATACGATCGCCCATTACGTCGACATGGCCGCGCAGCGCCTGAAACCTTATCCATGGCCGGTCGACGCCGCCGCCCTGACGCGCGTTTCGATCGTCGCCTGCGGCACCGCCTACATGGCCGGGCTGATCGGCAAATACTGGATCGAGCGCCTCGCCCGGCTGCCCGTCGAGGTCGACGTCGCCTCCGAATATCGCTACCGCGAGCCGCCCGTCGACAAGGGCGGCTTGACGATCCTCGTCTCGCAGTCGGGAGAGACCGCCGACACGCTGGCCTCGATGCGCTATGCGAGCGAGCAGGGGTCGAAGACGCTCGCCGTCGTCAACGTGCCGACTTCCAGCATTGCGCGGCTCGCCGACGCTTCGGCGCCGACGCTCGCGGGCCCGGAGATCGGCGTCGCCTCGACGAAGGCGTTCACCTGCCAGCTCGCCGCGATGGCGTGCCTGGCCATGAGCCTCGCCCGCGCGCGCGGCGTCTTGAGCGAAGCGCGGGAGAGCGAGCTCGTGGGCGAGTTGATCGCGACGCCGGGCCTCTTGGCCGAGGCGCTGAAGCTCGAGCCGGCGCTGGAGCAGATCGCCCACAAGCTCGCGCGCGCCCGCGACGTGCTCTATCTCGGCCGCGGTCCCGCTTTTCCGCTGGCGCTCGAGGGCGCCCTCAAGCTCAAGGAACTCTCCTACATCCATGCCGAAGGCTACGCGGCGGGCGAACTGAAGCACGGGCCGATCGCCCTGATCGACGAGGCGATGCCGGTGATCGTGATCGCGCCGCGCGACGCGGTGTTCGAAAAGACGGTCTCCAACATGCAGGAGGTCGCGGCGAGGGGAGGGCGGATCATCCTGATCGGCGAACCGCACGCCGCCGAGGAGGCCGCGGTCACGCTGGAGAGTTTCCTCGCCATGCCCGACATGGGCGCGGCTTTCGCGCCGATCGTCTATGCGGCGCCGGTGCAGATGCTCGCCTATCATACTGCCGTCATCATGGGCAAAGACGCCGACCAGCCGCGCAATCTGGCCAAATCGGTCACGGTGGAGTAGGGTCCGCTTCTTGCATTCGTCACACTGAGCAGCGATGCTCGGGGGCGTTTGGCGGCGAGACCGGCGATGACGTTCGAGACGAAGTTGCGCCCACCGTTGCATCGCTCGCTGCTGGCGCGCCTGCGCTCGTGGTTCTTTACCGGCCTCGTGATCTTCGGCCCGGTGGCGGTGACGGTCTATATCGCATTATGGTTCATCGACACGGTCGACAACTGGGTCCGGCCGCTCGCCCCGGCGAACCTCTGGCCCGACACCTATCTGCCGTTCCACGTGCCGGGGTTCGGCGTCGTCATCGTGATGATCGGGCTGACCCTCTTGGGTTTTCTCGCCGCCAACATCGCCGGGCGCACCTTGGTCGGCCTCGGCGAGGCGATGCTCGACCGCACCCCCGTCGTGCGCGGCATCTATAAGAGCGTCAAGCAGATATTCGAGACCGTCTTCAGGGAGGGCGGGACGCAGTTCCGGAAAGTCGGGCTCGTCGAATTTCCCCTCAAGGGTTCCTGGTCGGTGGTGTTCATTTCGTCCGACCCGACCAAGGCGGTCGCCGACGTGCTGCCGACCGACGGCATGACCTCCGTCTTCCTGCCCTGCATCCCCAATCCTACCACGGGTTTCTATTTCTTCGTGCCGACCAAGGACATCATCGAACTGCCGATGTCGCCCGACGATGCGGCCAAGCTGATCATGTCCGCCGGCCTCATCCAGCCCGCCGGCCAGGCCGCGCTGGCGGCGATGGCGCAGGCGGCGAAGCAGGCTGCGCCGATCGGCGAGGCGGAGACGCTCTGAGAGCAGGGCTTTCGGGCGCCGCGGCGGGAGCGGAGCGAGATTCCGTCCCCGTTTCGTGACTTTTCAATGGTTTGCGGCCAGGAAAAGTTTCCCTCCGCTTCGTGCGGCCAATCAGCTTCTTCCGGGCGCCCGCAGAGCCGACGGTCGGCATCGGCCGCTCCAAGCCTCGCGGACGATCCCTCGCCAACGAGCTCGCCCTGCGTTTCCGGCGGCGACAGGCGCCGATTTCAGTTTTGCATCGAGCGATTTCAAAACCTTGGGCGCCTTTTTCTGCAACTTTTGCAACCTTGTCATTCTTGTGGAGTCGCGCACGGTCAGCCGCGCGCCCCTTTACTACATCTAGTGGGTTCGCGGCTTCCGGGACCCTACCATTTCCGGGCGCGACTTCAATCTTTTCAACCTGTTGCGGCGCCATTTCCGGGCGACCCCGTTTTTGCCGTCAGGCCCTCGCGCGCGATTCCCGCGACCGAAACGCCTCTGTTCAAACACCGACGATCGGCCCGTCGATCTGCGCCGGGACGGCGCTGTGAGAACAAACATAGAACAGCTACGCGACTCTGGCAAGAAATTTATCGAGCGGCACGACCAGGGCTAGGGCAGGTTTTTGATCGCCTCGATTGCCGCTTCACGTTCCTCCGCCAAGTCGGAAGGCGAGGCTATAAGTACGCGATATGTCTCAGCACAAATGACATCGCTTACGCCCCTCGTCGCGCGATCCTCATCGTGCGCCCCCTCCGCCTGCTCCGAATGACTGTCCCTCGGGTAGATGCGCCGGAGTCGATACGCCGTTGCTTATGCGCTGAATTAGGCGTAGATTTGCTTGGGATAAAAGTATCACCGCATCAAATGCGGAGGGCGCAATGGCTGCTTCGATCCGCGAATTCGCCGACGAGGCGAGTTTCATATTCGAGGGCACGCTGCGCCGGACCAAGGCGGTCACCAGCTCGAGTCTGCAGCCCACAGACGAGATGGCGGTCGTCCACGTCGACCGCATTCTTAGAGGTCCGCCTGCTCTGGCCGGCTTCAAGGGACAGGACATCACTGTCGAACTTCGGCAACCCGGCGCCTCGCACGCTGGCCATCGCTTTACTTTCTTCACCGTCGGCCTGCACTTCGGCGACGGGCTGGCGGTACGCGAGGTGGGACGGATCGATGCTGATGGACCTCAGGTGGAGAGGGAAGTGAGCGAGGCCGCGGAGGAGAAGCGGAACGATCTGCTGCTCGGCCGGCTGCGCGACGCCGAGATTGTCGTGTCCGGCGTGGCAATCCGCGTCGAGAAATATCAGCGAACGGATGGGACGCCTCGCCCAGTTTCAGAACACGATCCGGACTGGTGGGAGTGCGTTATCCGCGTCCACGAAGTGCTGAAGGGCACGGTCACCGGAAGGAAACGCGGAGGCGCGGCAGAAGTCGTCACGCTGTTTGCGCACGGCACCGACATTGTCTGGTACCAGTCGCCGAAATTTTCCGAAGGCGACGAGGGCGTCTGGCTGTTGCATCGGAGGGACAGCCGCGGCAACCCGGCGCCAGATTTGGTCAGCGACAATCCGCTCGACTTCCATCCTTTGTCGGAAATTGATCGCATCCGCGCACTGCTCGCGCGTCTGCAACCTTAGCGGAGCGAACACTCGAACTGCCACCGCCGCAGCGCTTGCTGCGAGACGAAACGAGGTGTCTCATGGACGTCTTCGTCGTCAACATGATTCCCAAGTCGCTGAGCGGCGAACAGAATCAGGACAGCGAACCAAATCTCGCTGTCAATCCGGCCAACCCGCTACAGGCCGCGGCGACAGCCTTCACGCCCGACCCGCTGAGCGGGCCGCTCGCGCCGATCTACACAACCGCGGACGGAGGAAAAAGCTGGGCGCTGAATTTGATCGTCCCGGGCGCGGGCACCGGAGTCGGCTTTTATCTCCCAACAGCCGACATCACGTTGCGCTTCGGCGGCAAGTCGAATGTGCTCTACGCTGGAATCCTTCGTGCGGACACTCTGGCGCTCAATATCCTGCGGACAGGCAACTACGTGTCCCCCGCGACGATGACTATCCTCGAATCTCGAAGCAACGAGGACCAGCCCTGGGTGCAGGCGACGACAGCAGAGAAGGTTGGCGGCACACCTGATCGGGTCTATGTCGGTAACAATGACTTTAACACGTCGCCCACCACCGCCACCGTCGACCTCTCGCTCGACTCCGCTACCGCGCCGCCACCCGCGGGCTTCGCCCCGAATGCGCTGGCTGCGCGCATTCCCACTGGCGGCCAAAACGGGCCCTCGATCCGCCCAGTTATACACAAAGACGGCACCGTTTACGTCGCGTTCTTCAACTGGACGACTCCTGCCGCAATTCCCCTCACCGCGGACGTCGTGGTTTGCCGTGACGACAATTGGGGCCAAAGTGCACCGCCATTTGGCGATCTGATCGACCCAGGCGATCACCTAGCCGGCCTGCGTCTTGCGCCGAACGTCCAGATTCCTTGGGCGAATTTCGCCTTTCTGGGTCAAGAGCGGGTCGGCTCGCATCTGTCGATCGCGGTCGATCCGCGTGACAGTTCCGTCATCTATCTCGCTTGGGCGGACTTCCCAACCGGTGCGTCGCCCTACACCATTCACCTACGCCGCTCTCGCGACCGCGGGGTCACCTGGTCGGGCGACCTGCGGCTGGTCCCAAACGGCATCAATCCGGCGCTCGCGATTAACGAAAAAGGCCATGTGGGATTCCTTTACCAGACGCTGACCAATTCCGGCGCCACCTGGGAAACGCATGTGGAAGTCTCGAAGAACGGGTTCAACGGCCAATGGTGGACGGCCGTTCTGGCCACGACGCCGTCAAATGCCCCAGCGTTTACATTCCACCCTTATCTCGGCGACTATGTGTACCTCCAGGCGCTCCATAAGGATTTCTACGGCGTTTTCTCAGCCAACAATACTCCGGACCATGCCAATTTCCCGAATGGCGTCATCTATCAGCGCAACGCCAATTTCGTGACCAAGACGCTGCTCGACGTGGACAACTTCACCCCGGTCCCGATCTCGATCGACCCTTTCTTCTTCAAGGTGGCTGTCAAGACCGGCGAGGTGGCGACCGCGATCGCCGATAACGGCTATTTCGGACGTGTCTGCCTTAGATCCTTCGCAGACGAAATCCTGACGATCAACAACCCCGGCGACGGTCGACTCAAGATCTTCAACGTCACCGCCGCGCCTGCCGATTTCGAAGCGCCGAGCGTGGTCGCTTACCCGCTCATTTTGCGCCCCGGCGATTCGATCGACCTCGTCATCCGCTTCCGTCCCCTCAGCCACGGCCTGAAGCCCGGGACGGTGACAATCATAAGCGACGATCCGTCCGGACCCCACACCATCGACGTCTCCGGCGAATGTCCCGCGCCGCATCTGAACCTGATTCTCGCCAACGCCGGCACATTCGCGAAAACCTGCGTCGGCAATTTCACCGACGAGAATCTGCTGCTCAGCAATACCAGTCATTGCCCGCTGACGGTCACGGGCATCGCTTCGAGCGCAGCCGATTTCGTCGTGCCGGAGGTGCTCACCTATCCGTTGTTGATCTCGCCGGGCGGCTTCTTGCCGGCTCCTATCCGTTTCGCTCCCGTAAGCTTCGGACTCAAATCCGCAACCATCGAGGTGTTCAGCGACGATCCGTCAAGCCCGACCTCGATCCTGGTCCGCGGCGACGCGCCTTCCGGGAAGCTGGCAGTCGCAGGCTCGACGAGCTTCGGCGGCGTGAACGCGGGGTGCTGCGCGGATCGCACGCTCTCTATCTGCAATGTCGGCGAGTGCTCCCTCGAAGTGAGCAGCGTGCGGTTCAAGCGAAAGAGCCGTCACTGGAAGATCTTGCACAATCCATTCCCGGCGAAGCTGCATCCAGGCTCGTGTCTCCCGGTCGAGATTCAATACCGCGCCAATGAGAAGTGTTCTCGGCCTTGCGAGTTGGTGATCGAGAGCGACGACCCGGCGACGCCGGTCAAGTTCGTCGAGGTGCTGGCGTACACAATCTGGGATGCTTGCTGCAAAGAGGATTGCGACGACTGCCGCAAGGGTTGTTGCGACAAGCATCCACCCTGCCGGCAGGGCTATCCGTGCTGTGACGACGATGATGACGACGATGAGGATCGCTGACGGAGCAGAAACCGGCGGCCACCGAGAGGCGGCCCGTTGACATCTTAGGGAGTTTCAAATGCGAAAGAATTTTCGGCGTCTGTTTTGGGTTGAAGTCGCCTTGGCGGCTATTACTGGTTTGTTGGCCCTGATTACTCCAATTTTTCCGGACTGGATTGAGTTCGTGTCAGGTTGGGATCCAGATCAACATGACGGATCGGTGGAGTGGATGATTGTGGTCGGCCTGTTCGTTGTCACCATCGTAATAGTAGCGCTGGCGACTATTGAATGGAGGCGAACACCAGCCACTATATCGACATAGCCTCAGGAAATCCCCTCATTTTTGAACGGGCAAGAGTTCGGCGTTTTTCCGCGGTTCGGCCCGCGGGCAAGCCTCATCCGGCCTCAAAGGCCAAGGCGTTGCAAGTCGGCACGGTCACGATCGAGGGCGTTCGCGTCGTAGCGGCCGACAACGCCATGGGTAACCAGGAACGCGTCGAGCG
>JBAQGU010000969.1:0-3873 GCA_049287975.1 Roseiarcus sp. | reverse complement strand
TGCCGCAGTTGAGATTGGCGCCTACCCAGCAGGCGGGGAGTTGCGAGCCGACGCCGCGCACGACGGCCGCGGCGCGCACCTGATCGACGCCAATCCGGAACGTCGCGGCGATGCTTGGCTCCAGTGCGGCGGGAACCGCCTGCGCGACCGGTGACTGGCGCACCGGTCGCCCTCCCCTTCCTCCGCGATGGAGGCTCGGGAGTTCTTGGCGGATTTAGGCCGCCTGACGACGCGCGCGACCGACGACACCGCGCTGACCGGCGGAAGGTTCGAAGCCGGACCGAGGGGCGCAACAGCCATCGCGCTAATCCTTTCCGCGACGAAGCGCGGCCTTCACGGTGTGATGCCGGCTCGCGGGAACAACCGTCCGCGTCGGGCTCGGCTCGTCCGAAACGTTCGAACGCGGGAGGCTTAGCGCCGACACGTCAACGTTTTCTCAAACAGCCGATCTAGCGGCAGATGCGCGACCATCACGCGTCCGGCCGTCGCAGTGTCACCAGTGGAACGGCTCGACCACGCGCCGCGATCCGACGAGGAAGGCGTCGGCGACAAGCTGGAACGGCGCCGAGTCCATCGCGGATTCTCCCTTGGCGAGGAGATCGGCGAAATGCGCGTAGAGACCCTCGTATTCGGCCATCGGCGCATCGACCCATTTTTTGCCGTCGACGAACAGCTTCGAGCCGCCGTGGGTCAGACGAAGCGGCTTCCCCTCCTCCGTTTCGATGTCGATGTTCCAGCTCTGATCACCTTCCTGGCGCCAATCGAACTCGGCCGTCAGCCGGGCGTCGGCCGCGCCCGCGTTGCTGGAGAACACCAGCGAGGCCGCGATCGGCGTGTCGCGATTTTCGGGATAGCGCAATTGCGCCGACTTCACGAACATCGCGCCGGGCGCGATCTTGGTCAGGATCGAGAGCGCGTTGATGCCGGGATCGAACACGCCGAAGTTGCCGGCGTCCCATATCCAGTCCTGGCCGGGATGCCAGCGCCTCACGTCCTCCTTCCACTCGATTGCGAGCTGGAGCAGCGTATGGCCGGCCAGGCGCCTCTTCGCTTCGCCGACGGCGGAATTGTATTGCGAATGCCAGGTCGCGAAGATCACGCGGCGCGCCGTCGCCGCGCTCCGCGTGAGATCGTGCATCTCGGCGACCGTCGCCGCCGGCGGCTTCTCCAACATCACATGTTTACCCACCGCCAGCGCCTCGCGCGCGATCCGATGGCGCACGTGCGGCGGCGTGCAGATCGCGACCGCATCGAGATCAGGCAGCGCGGCATAGAGCTCGGCGGGGGTATTGAAGGTCGGAACGCCCGGCGCCCCGAGCCCGCGCTGGCTGACGACGCCAACGAGGCGGAAATCCGCGTTCTTCGTGATCACCGGCAGATGCTGATCCTGCGCGATCTTGCCGATGCCGATGATGGCGATCTTCGTAGGCGACATGCGGCTTCCTCCCTTATTGCGCGGGCGAGATAGGATGATCATGGGCGCGGTGGCAAGTGGGGCGAAGCGGGCGTGAGCAACCCGACATCGAGCCGGCCATCCAGGCGACGCCGTCGAGGATCATCCGGGGGAGGTCGGCCCTGGATGCATGGGTCGAGCGCGCGCATGACGCTTGCAGAGCGCAGCGGATACTGTCAGCTTCGTCGTCATCCCGCGGATAGGCAGCAGCCTACTCTCTCGTGAAAAAGAAGGCGAGCTTGCGGACGATTGGGTAATGAGTCCATCTGAAATTTATTTTTGAATCCACTGTCCAGCGACGAGAAAGGCGAGTAGATCGACCTGTGTCAAATGCAACTTCGTCAGAGTTTGCAGGTGATGAAGCGTAAGCGCGTTTCGGAGGCTTCCGGTGCTAAGGGCGTTTTTGTCAATCGCGTTTTGCATGCTGGCGAGTGGATGCATATCCGATGCGGAGAGGGCGGAGACAATCGCTGAATCGGATCACGTCGCTTGTGTTTCCTCCGGCGAGAATCCCGGCGCCCCAGGATATCTTCGGTGCCGCATGCTAAAGGATCGGCAGCGCCAAGCAACCGACGCTGCGCTCGCGGGAATTGTCCTGAGCCGTCCCCAGGCGCAACCCTACTCGGCGCTAGCGCCTCAATAGGGCGGAGAACCTTTCTTCTCGAGCAACGCCCACTAACGCCTGCAAAGTCTCCCGCAATCGCAAGTTCTTCGCTATTGGGGACTCGTCAGGGCTGGAGCGGGTGGCTCGAGAGACGCGCCGGGCTGACCCATGGTATTCATGCATTTCCGGTAATGCTGGTTCCGCTGCTCGTCCGCCGACATCCCATGCGCTTCCGGCCAGGAAGTAGGGTAGATCATATCGTTCGGCAATTCGTCGCGACAAACGCGATCTGCGTCCGAGGCGCTTTGAGGACGTATCGCGTCGACGAACTGGCCTCCGCCCTTGGGGCCGACGCAAGCGGCCAGCGCAAATCCCGTCAGCGCTACGACGATGGCGCTCTTCATCCCTGCGCTCCCGCTTCACCTTGCGGACGGCGTAAATTCAGCGGTCCAAATCAAACGCAGGGACGTCGGCTCGAGGCGGGCCCGTCAGTTGCAGCGGGAGGCCGCATACTTGGGCAGACGCCGCCATCAGTTGCGTCAACCCAATGAAGCGCAACGAAAGGTTGAAGTCAATACGGCCCGTCACGCCTGGCGCTCATAGGCGAATTCCGGGCTCGCCCTGATGAAGTCGGACATGAGAGAACCATCCCTTACGCGTTGGTTGGGCGCGGACGCGGCGCGCTTGCGATCGGGTATATCCCCTTTCAACAACATCCGACATGGAGCGTGTGATGAATATCATTCTGGACTCCTCGCCTTTTCTGGTCTTCGTCGTATTGGAGCAGCTCATCGGGATCGAACCCGGGCTGCTCGGCGCGGTGGCGACGTCGCTGCTGCTGTTGACCTGGGACGTCGTGATAGCGCTCAGGACGCCCAAAGCCCTGGAGATCGGCACGATGCCATTGGCGGCGGTCCGGTTTTTGATCAGCGACTATGATGGAGTCTTCGGGTTTCGCAATGACTCCGACACAGTCCGCTTTCTGCGCGCCTTTCGCGCCGCCGGGATGGCTGAGCGTTGATCGCTGGTCCCGCGCGCCGACTGGCATCGACTTCCGCTGTTGCGTCGTAAGCAGACGCTCGCATCAGCGATGGTTGAACGTCTGCTTCTCGACGTTCTTCAGATGCCTATGTGTTTCGGCCGAACAGTCGTGCGGTTTCAAACAGTCCGGCTCCTCGCGCCGGCCCTCACCCTGCCTCTGCATCTCTGTTGACTTTACCGCGGTTTGTGCCGATTCTGTAATAGTCACAAGAGAATCGCCTAGATGGTTCCGCTCTGAGCCGCAGGCGTTTCCTACGTGGTCGGGGCACGGTACCCGGCCAAAGTCGTCCCCGTCGCGCAGCGGCCATCGCCGAGGCGCGCAGCGTTGGCAGCTCGCCGAGCTGTGGCCTCAAATCCCGCAAGCCATGAGTGTGTAGTGCCAAGGCGTTTTTCTTGCGCGAATTATCGTTACCAAACAATATCTTAGAAAATCCAACTGTCGAAGATCAGTTGGAATCGACCATGATACCGGGGAATTCGCCCTCAACAGCGTTCGGCTCTGGCTCGATCGGATCGGCCGGGCGCGTTATCCCGGGATGAGCCTCTACGTCGCAATCGCGCTGATCGCCAACACCACGGCAAAAAAGCCCTTTCGATCAGTTGTGAACTCGATCGCAACACTTATCCCAAAGGCATAAAGGTCTCCGATGCAGAAATGGCGAGCCTCAACATAACTCGTGACGCGTTCCATCCAGAATGGAATACAAAATTTCACGGCGCGGAATCCAAACACGAAGCGATAGAACCTCACCCCGAGCATCGACAAGTGCCATTT
>JBAQGU010000968.1:0-4797 GCA_049287975.1 Roseiarcus sp. | reverse complement strand
GGCGTGCGGTCGCAGACCCGCACCGTGCAGATCGGCGGCGGCGACGCGTCGGGCCACGCGGGATGGGTGCACGTCGGGCTCGGGACCGCCGAGCGCGCGGAAATCCGGGTGCAATGGCCCGACGGCGAACGCAGCTACCCCTACCGCGCCTTCGCCAACCAGTTCGTCGTGATCGACCGAACCAAGCCGCAGGCGGAATATTGGTATGCGGGGAGGTAGGGGCGGGGCGCCTTCGGACCAAGGCCCCCTCGCGTGAGCACAGGCGCAATGTGGCAATCGTGTAAGCTAATCGTTGACAATGGGCGCGCCGCTCTCTAACTGATCGACGATGCTCCGGACGTTCAAAAGTAGGCAGCTTGCCGAACTTTGGCGCAAGGGCTCCGCATCGAAGATCGATGCAAGACTACAGGCTCGCATACTTGTTCGGCTGGACGCCTTGGACAGCGCTCGCATCGCGGAAGACATCAACCACCCGGGTTCGACTTCCACACGCTGCGAGGATTTAAGCCGAAGCGATACACCGTCCATGTCAATGGGCCCTGGTGCGTCACTTTCGAATTCGAGAATGGCGATGCATTCAACATCGATTTCGAACAATATCACTGACGGGAGAGACCGATGACGACCTATCCAGCGATCCGCAATTCCGAACGCTGCCCTACCCACCCGGGCGCGCTGCTGCGCGATGAGGTCATTCCGGCGACCGGCAAGACTAAGACGAGCATCGCTCGCCTGTTGGGGATTTCCCGTCAGCACCTCCACGACATATTAGAAGAGCGCAAGCCGGTCTCCGCCGAGGTCGCCGTTCGACTGGGCAAGCTGTTTGGCAACGACGGCGGCCTCTATTACAGGATGCAGGCCGCGCACGATTTGTGGAGGGCCAGTCGGAGCGTCGACGTTTCCGCCATTCCAACCTTGTCCGCCGCGTAGACGGCGAGGCATTTCGGAGTAGAGCCATGGACCCCGAGACGAGCGCTGACAAAACTAAGAGCGTGAAAACCCGGATGTCGGCCTACGCCCTGCGTTTGCCTGCCTCGATAAAGGCCGAGGCGGAAAAAATCGCGAGGGAAGACGGCACGAGCCTCAACCAGTTTGTCGCCTCCGCAGTCGCGGAGAAGGTCGCCGCTATTCGCACTCTAAAATATTTCTCGCCGTTCAGGGCGCGCGCGAATCTGGACGAATTCGATCGGATAATGGGACGGAAAACCGGCGCGCCGCCGCAGCCAGGCGACGAAATGCTGGAAGAATGAGAATTTCATTGCATCCGGGGCGACGATCTCGCCCTTATCGACGGGTGGACCGGAATGAGCTCAATGCCCTCGACGAAAAGACCGATGACGACCTATCCGGCGATCCGTAATTCCGACCGCTGTCCGGCCCACCCGGGCGCGCTGTTGCGCGATGAGGTGATTTCAGCGACCGGCAAGACCAAGACGAACATAGCTCGCCTGTTGGGAATTCTCGTCGACATCTCTACGACATATTGGAGGAGCGGAAGCCTGTCTCTGCCGAGGTAGCCGTTCGCTTGGGCAAGTTATTCGGCAACGACGGTGGCCTCTATTACAGACTGCAGGCGGCGCACGATTTATGGAAGGCCAACCGAAACGTCGACGTTTCCGCTATTCCAACTTTGTCGGCCGAGTAGATCGCTCCTGCTCTCATGATCCAACCCGCGAGACGGAGATCGTACATGCGAACGACTTTGGATATCGCCGACGACGTTCTTGCCGCGGCAAAAACGATTGCCACAGAACAGGGCAAGACGGTCGGCGTCGTTTTGACGGAACTCGCGAGAGTCGTTTTGCTTGATCGCGGCTTGCTGACCACGCGCAACGGCGTTCCCCTTTTGAAGGTTCGACGCCCGAACGCGGTCGTCACGCTGAAAATGGTCAATAAGCTCCGCGACGAGACCCCGTGGCGGTGATGAGGATCGGCCGGACTTACGAGCCCGGAAATGCGCCTGTCGCGCGGGTCCGGAAGATCGGCTTGAAACCGACGCGCCGCTTGGCCACTTCTCATGCGTACGAAAGCGAAAAGAGGCGCTCGCGCCATGCCCACCCCCGCCAAGCCCGTCTGGTTCATCACCGGCTGCTCGACCGGCTTCGGCCGCGAGCTCTCGAAAATACTGCTCTCACGCGGCTATCGAGTCGCCGTCACGGCGCGCGACGCGGCCAGGGTTCAAGATCTCGTCCAAAATTATCCCGACACGGGATTGGCGCTCGGGCTGGACGTCGCGAAGGCGGAGCAGATCGAAGCGGCGGCCGAGGCTGCTCACCAGCATTTTGGACGCATCGACGTTCTCGTCAACAACGCGGGGTACGGCTATCTCGCGGCGATCGAAGAGGGCGATGACGCCGACGTCCGGGCGTTGTTCGAGACCAATGTGTTCGGACTGGCGCACATGACGCGCGCGGTTCTGCCCTTCATGCGGGCGCAAGGCGCCGGGCATATCGTGAACATCTCCTCGATTGGCGGCCTCATCGGCAACGCCGGCGGCGGCTACTACAATGCGACCAAATTCGCGGTCGAGGGTCTGTCGGAGGCGCTTTCGAAAGAGGTCGCGCCGCTGGGGATCAAAGTGTTGATCGTCGAGCCCGGCCCGTTCCGCACCGACTGGGCCGGACGTTCGCTCAAGACGCCCGAGCGCTCGATCGAAGCCTACGCCGCGACCGCCATTGCCCGGCGCCGGACGGCGCAGAGCTATAGCGGCTCGCAGCCGGGCGATCCCGTGCGCGGCGCGGAGGCGATCATCAGGACCGTGGAATCGCCCGACGCGCCGTTGCGGCTGGTGCTGGGCGCCGTGGCGCTCGGCATGATCCGGACCAAGCTGGATACGATGCGCGCGGAGATCGATGCGTTCGAGGCGGTGACGCTGGCGGCGGATTATCCGAAGTCGAACTAGCGGGCGCCTCGTCCTGGCCGCGATCCGCCAGCGTCACGCCCGCTCCCGCCGACTTGGCGCACGAAGTTGATCGGCGCGAATTACCACAGTCGGGGATTTGAGCTTATCAGATAGAAAGCATCGGTCCGGAGCTTCTCGGGATCATCGGTCCAATGTCCAAGTGAGGAGCCTATGACATACCCCGGCAGCCGCAAACTCGCCGGCAAGTGCATGTGCGGCGCGGTGCAGTACGCGGTGGCGGATGAATTTTTGTACGCCATGAACTGCCATTGTTCGAACTGCCGGCGCACCACCGGCTCGGCGTTCAAGCCGCTCGCCGGCATCGAGCGCGAGAAACTCGCCATCACGAACGGCGAGGGCGACCTCATGCGGTTTGGCGGTGAAAAGGCCCACAATGCGCACTGCAAGCTCTGCGGTTCGCTGCTCTATTCGGTCGTCCGCGATGGCGCCTTCGTGCATGTCGCGATGGGAACCCTCGTCGACGATCCCTCCATCCGCCCGAGCCAGCATATCTTCGTCGGCTCGAAGGCGAACTGGTTCACGATCACCGACGACCTGCCGCAATTCGAAGAATTCCCTGTGGCCGGCGGGTGATGCGATCGGTCGTGAGAGGCGGTGAAAGCGCAGGCGTCGCTGTAGGCGCGGTCGCCGACCACGTGGGTTCCGCTTGGTTGACACTCCGAAAATGAGGCGCTCTACGAGGGCCGCGCTCAGCGAGCGCGGCTAAATTTTCGGGAGCGCACGCAGGAAAGCAAAGTCGCAACCCTCGTCAGCTTGCAGGATCTGTTCGTCATATAGGCGTTGATAGCCTCGCGCGGGAGCACGATCCGGTCGGACGAGCGCGCTGCGCCGGCGCGCCAATTCCGCGTCGTCGACCATCAGCTCGAGGCGACGGCCGGCGACGTTCAGTCGAATCCGGTCGCCGCTACGGACCAGCGCCAGCGGCCCGCCGGAAGCGGCGTCCGGCGCGACATGAAGCACGATCGTGCCATACGCCGTACCGCTCATGCGGGCGTCGGAGATGCGCACCATGTCCTTGACGCCGGCCTTGGCGAGTTTTGCCGGGATCGGCAGATAGCCGGCTTCGGGCATCGCCGCCTCGCTTGCCGGTCCCACATTCTGCAGGACGAGAAAATCATCGGGCGCGACGTCGAGACCGGGATCGTCGATGCGGGCGGCGAGATCCTCCAGGGACGAGAAGACGACGGCGCGGCCTTCGCGTTCGAACAGCGCCGGATCGGCCGCCGCGCGCTTCAAAATTGCGCCCCTGGGCGCCAGATTGCCGAACAGCGCGACGAGACCTCCGGTCGCCCGGATAGGATCGCCGAAAGGGCGAATGATCTGGCGGTCGACCCATGGCGGCGCAGCCTCGATGCGCGCGCCGACCGTCTCGCCCGTCACGGTGATGGCGTCGAGATGGAGCAGATGTTTCAACTCGCGCAGCACCGCCGGAATGCCGCCCGCGGCGCAAAAATCCTCCATGTAGCCGACGCCGGTCGGCTTCAGATCGACCAGCACCGGCGTCGTCTCGCTCATCTCGTTCATTTTCTTCAGATCCACCTCGAGGCCGAGCCGGCCGGCGATGGCGGCGAGATGGATGATGGCGTTGGTGGACCCGCCGATCGCGAGCAGCACGCGCGTCGCGTTCTCGATCGCCTCTTGCGTCATGACGCGGCTCGGACGAAGGCTCGAGCCGATCAGCGAAACCGCGATCCGCCCGGTCTCCTCGGCGATGCGGAGCCGATCGGCGTCGACGGCGGGAATCGCCGCAGCGCCCGAGGGCATCATGCCGAGCGCCTCGGCCAGCGAGGCCATCGTGCTCGCCGTCCCCATCACCGCGCAGGAGCCCGCCGTCGTCGCCAGGCGCTGCTCGATCTCCTCGATCTCGGCGTCGC
>JBAQGU010000967.1:0-2061 GCA_049287975.1 Roseiarcus sp. | reverse complement strand
CGAGAACACGAGGGTTTCGAGCCTGAACATCACGACCGACCATCTCATAGCCGCGGCGAAGCGGATATTGCATCCCTACACGTTGGAGGTGAAGGAGATCGCGTGGCACTCGGTCTACGAGATCGGCCAGCGGCTTTGCGACAAGTTCGACGACGCGCCGGAGCCGCTTGTACCAGACCGCTTCCCACGCGTGTTCATAGCCGGCGACGCCTGTCATACCCACAGCCCGAAAGCCGGGCAGGGCATGAACGTCTCCATGCAGGATGGCTTCAATCTCGGATGGAAACTGGCGTCGGTCCTACGCGCACAATCCTCGCCAGAAATCCTGCACACCTATTCGGACGAACGCCATGGCATCGCCAGGGAATTGATCGACTTCGATCGCAAGTGGGCCAAGATGTTCAGCGCTCCGCCGAAGGATCCCTCCAAGGCCGACAGCGAGGGCGTCGATCCCGCGGAGCTGCAAAAATACTTCGTCAAGCAGGCGCGCTTCACGGCGGGTACGGAAACCCGGTACTATCCGTCCATCATTTCCGCCGCGCCGACATATCAGCATCTCGCGAGAGGCCTGGTAGTCGGCATGCGCTTTCATTCGGCGCCGGTGATCCGTCTGGCCGACGCCAAGCCGGTTCAGCTGGGTCACACGGTCAAGGCGGACGACCGCTGGCGGCTGTTTGTCTTCGCCGACGTGGAAGACCCCGCTGCCCCGTCCTCTAAGCTGAGAGCTCTATGCGAGTTTCTTGCCTCCCCCCGGTCTCCGGTCGCAAAATACACGCCGACAGGGGCGGATATCGACTCCGTGATCGACGTTCGCGCCGTTTTCCAGCAGGGCCATCGCGAGCTCGCGATCGTGGCCATGCCCGCTCTCCTGATGCCCGCGAAGGGCCGTTACGGGCTTCGTGACTATGAAAAAATGTTTTGCCCCGACTTGAAGAACCGCAACGACATCTTCGAAATGCGAGGCATCGATCGAAACAGCGGGTGCATCGTGATCGTGCGGCCGGACCAGTACGTCGCGCACATTCTGCCGCTAGACGCCTATGCCGAACTCGGAGCTTTCTTCGAGGGGTTTATGTTAGATCAGCGAAGTCAGGCGACCCGGCCAAATAAACGAACCGATCCGCGGTGAGCCGCGAGGGAGCCCCCTTCGCGCCACCTTCTCCCTCCAACCCGAAGAAGGGTTTCACGCCCCCGCGTTCACCCCATCCAGCCACCCTGGCAGCTCCTGCAGCGACCCCAACCGCGCGAACCGCTGCTCCCCATCCGGCGCCTCGGCGCGTTCGTGCGCCCATTCGAACTCATGCGGAATATGCACGGCCCAGGCGCCCGCTTCCAGCGCCGGCAGAATGTCGGAGCGCACCGAATTGCCCGCCATCACCGCCTCCTCGGGACGGGCGCCGTAACGCATGAATATGCGCCGATAGGTCTCGGCGTTCTTTTCGCTGACGATTTCGACTCCGGAGAATCTGTCGCCGAGCCCCGAGGCGGCGAGTTTGGATTCCTGATGGAACAGATCGCCCTTGGTGACCATCACCAAGGCGCCGCGCTGTTCCAGCGGACCCAAGGCCTCGACGACGCCGTCGAGAAGGTCGATCGGATGGCGCATCAGGTCGCGGCCTATTTCGAGTATTGCTCTGGTCGTCGCCGCCGTCAGTTCGTTTCCCACGATTTCCAGCGCCGTCTCCAGCATCGAAAGTGTAAAACCCTTCACGCCGTAGCCATAGAGATGGAGATTGCGGTTCTCGATCTCGACCAGCCGTTCCTCGGACCGCAAGGCGTCGGCAAACGGGGCGAGCAAATCGACGAACCGCCGATAGGACGCCTGAAAGTAGCTTTCATGGCCCCAGAGCGTGTCATCGGCGTCGAGGCAGATCAGGCGGATGGTCAAGCGGGGTCTCTGAAGTGGCGGCATGGAACTTGATCCTGAGCCATGATATTCGACGCTTGGTTCCCACGTTTTTGAAGGCTGTAACGAGCCATGGGAAACCAAATCGTAGCGCAACTTCGCGATGCTGACACTGGCGCCGAGAACCGTTAAGATTTCGCCTGCCCGAGCCGACG
>JBAQGU010000966.1:0-4866 GCA_049287975.1 Roseiarcus sp. | reverse complement strand
GTTGTCGCCCGGTCAGTCCCGACGGTGATCGACCTTTGCAGTTTTACTTCGGAGACAGTCTGATTCGTTCGGGTCGGCAGCGCGTTTAGTCGCTCCGCCGCCACAATTGGCTGCTCAGTTCCAAACCGTTCTCTCAGGGTGGATATCGAACCCGCCCAGCCGCCGACAATCTCGCAGAGTTTCTAACCCCAGGCCTCGAAATAAAAGATAATTTCCGCCCGTGACAGTTGGGTGACAGGGGCGTGAAACGAGTCAGGCCGGGCGTTCGAGGCAGGCGCCGGCGACACTTTCCCGCCGCACAGTTGCCATTTTGCCACAGGCGAGCGCCGCATTTTGGGTGCAGGCCGCACACCGCCGCCGTTCAGGGCGCCCAGCGCTTCGTGACCGACCCGATCCAATCTCGCAGCGGCGCCATCAGCGGGCCCTGGGTGATCTCGCCGCACTTGTGGCCCTTCACTCCCGAGGTCCAGGCCACGATGGCGAGGATGGTTTTCCCATCGGCCGCGAAGATTGGCGCACCCGAGTCGCCCGAACAGGCTCCGGCGCCGGTCTCGGCGGGGTCGGCGGCCCAGAGCAAGATCTCGGAAGCCGGCGCCCGCACCTGCAAATCCACCGCGCGCAGCGCGCCCCCCGTCTTCGGTTTGCCCTCTTGTCCAATCCCGTAGCCGACGACGGTCGCGGCTTCGCCGACGGCGGGCGCCGCGCCATCGGCCAAGACCGCCGGCCGAAACCGCTCCGGCAGCGGCGTCGCGGTCTCGACCAACCCGACATCGATCGAAACGACGCGGCGTTTCACCGCGTCCGCCCGGTAGAGAGGATGCATCGATGTCGCGGCCACCTCGACGAGGATCGGCTGGCCTTCGGGATCCCGATAGTGCACGACCATATCGGCCGCGGCGTGCAGACAATGGGCGGCGGTCAACACAATTCGAGGCGCCAGCACGATGCCCGTGCAAAAACCGGAGCCCTCGGCGCCCCGGGTGAGCACCATCACGACCCGATCGCCGAACGACGCCCCGTCATGCGCAGGTCCGACGATCGCGCGGGCGGTCGGCGCCCCGAAAAGAGCGAAAAGTGCGAACAAGGTCAAAAGTGCGCGGCTTCGTCGGATGGTCATGATTCTGGGCTAGCGCGTCCCGGTGGAGTCGCGCAATACCGCGTTTCGCTGCTATATCGATGCGGACGCGTTCATTCGGCATTCAGCCGCGGCGGGAAAGACTTGCCCCATGTCCCCTGCTTCGACGATACTTTCCCTTCTGACCGTCGGAGCCTCTTTGCTTTGGGCGCCCGCTGCGCGCGCGGCGGAGGCGGCGGAGGTTCACGTCGCGTCGAAGCCGACCTGCCTGCCGCCCAACGAAGGTCGCGAGGAAATCAAGGCGCATCACCTGCTGGAGCCGTTCGCCGTCTTGAAATCGGCGGCGGCGCAATTCAAGGCGGAGGCGCTGTCGGCCAAATTATGCCATCAGGAAGAGGAGTTCGTCTATGACATAGCCCTGCTGCATCGCGACGGTCGATTCGTGCACGTCGTCATGAACGCGTCGACCGGCAAGTTCATCGGGGTTCGGCATGGGCGGGAGCCGATGTCGAAAATGTGATTGATTGGGGGAATCCAGTTCCATGCGGCTTCTCGTCGTCGAAGACGATCGCGATCTCAACCGACAGGTGGCGGCTGCGCTGGAAGCGGCGGGCTACGCCGTGGACAAGGCCTTCGACGGAGAGGAGGGCTGGTTTCTGGGCGATACCGAGCCCTATGACGCGATCATTCTCGACATCGGCCTGCCCAAGCGGGACGGCGTCGCCGTGCTCGAGGCTTGGCGCAAGGCGAGTCGGGTGATGCCGGTATTGATCCTGACCGCGCGCGACCGGTGGAGCGAGAAGGTGCAGGGTTTCGACGCCGGCGCCGACGATTATGTCTCCAAGCCGTTCCACATGGAGGAGGTTCTGGCTCGCGTTCGCGCGCTGCTGCGCCGGGCCGCCGGCCACGCCACCAGCGAACTCGTCGCGGGGCCGGTCCGCCTGGACGCCCGCGCGGGCCGCGTCTCGGTGGGTGGGGCGCCGATCAGGCTGACGAGCCACGAATATCGGCTGCTTTCGTATCTCATGCATCACGCCGGGCGGATCGTTTCGCGCGGCGAGATCGTCGACCATCTCTACGAGCAGGACTTCGATCGCGATTCGAATACGATCGAGGTCTTCGTGGGACGACTGCGCAAGAAGCTCGGCGTCGACATCATCCAGACCGCGCGCGGCCTCGGCTACATCGTCGAGTCCGCTCCCGAGTCGGCCGACGCCGCGCCGCCGCGCAAGGGCGTACGCTGAGCGTCGCGCGCGGCCGGCGGGGATCGGATCGCTGATGCTGAAGGCGCTGAACGCGCGGTCGATCGCCTCCCGGCTCTTTCTGTCGGCGGCGTTCTGGAGTTCGTCGATCCTCATCGTCGCGGGCCTGGGCCTTTCCGCGCTCAACGCACGCTCGACCGAATCCAATTTCGACGATGAACTCGGGGTCTATCTCAAAGCGCTGGTCGCCAACGTCGCAGTCGCCGGCGAGGAGGGGCATGCGGCCGCGCCGCCAGTGATCGCGCCGCAATTCGAACTCGCGTTTTCCGGCTGGTATTGGCAGATCACCCGCCTCGACGGCGAGCGCCCGGACATCCGCACCTCGCGCTCCCTGTTCGCGACCCAATTGCCTCGGCTCGACGAAAGCGCCGCGCGAGGCGACCTCAACCGCTGGCGCGGTTACGTCACGGGTCCCGGCGACCGTCCGTTGCGCATGATCGAGCGCGAGATCGACGCGGGCGACGACGGCCGCTACCTCGTGCAGGTCGCCGCGAACGCCGACGTGATTCAGACCGAGATCGTGAATTTTGAATACGCCCTCGGCGCCACTTTCCTCGTGCTGGCCCTGGCGCTGCTCGGGTCGACGGCGCTCGCGGTCCGGTTCGGGCTGCGGCCGTTGCGGGTCCTGCAGGAAGGCGTCACGGCGATTCGTCGCGGCGAGGCCGAGCGCATCAGCGGGGAGTTTCCGCAGGACGTCGCTCCGCTCGCCGCCGAGGTCAATCTGCTGCTGGACGCCAATCGCGAGGTCGTCGAGCGCGCCCGGACCCAGGTCGGCAACCTCGCGCATGCCCTGAAGACGCCGCTCAGCGTGATCGTCAACGAAGCCGAATCGGGCAGTCCGCGGCTCGCCGACAAGGTGCAAGAGCAGGCCGACGTCATGACCCGGCAAGTGAGTTTCTATCTCGACCGCGCGCGGGCCGCCGCCCGCGCCAATTCGCCGAGCGCCGCCACGGAAGTTCGCCCGGTGATCGACGGGCTCGTCCGAACCTTCGAGAAGGTCTATCGCGACCGCGGTCTCGCGTTCGCGGCTTCGGCGCCGGACGGCCTCCGGTTTCGCGGCGAATCGCAGGATCTCGCCGACCTCATCGGCAACCTTCTCGACAACGCGGGCAAATGGGCGCGCGCGCGCGTCGAGATCGGCGTCGAACGGGATCCCCAGGCCGACGCCGCGGGCCGTCCGTTCCTCATCGCCCGCATCGACGACGACGGTCCCGGGCTCGATCCCGAGGCTCGAGACGCGGCGCTCCAGCGTGGCCGGCGGCTCGACGAATCGCGCCCGGGCTCGGGCCTCGGCCTGTCGATCGTCGTCGATCTCGCGGCGATGTACAGCGGCTCGCTGCGGCTCGAGGACAGCCCGCTCGGCGGCGTGCGCGCGACGCTTCGGCTGCCGAGCCTCTGACCCGGCGGGCGGGTCGCGGGAACAAACGCTTCCATCCGACGGCCAGGATTCTCGGCGCGAAGTCGATTCTCGAGCCCCGATGAAGCCCTTGTTCCGCGCCATCGCCCGACCGTCGCGCTATCTACAGTTCCGTCGCCGCGGGCAGTTCGCTGGCCACGGCGCTGATGGCGAGACGGACCCGCAGCGGCAGGTGCCGCGTCTGCGGCCCAAAGCCCAGTCGCCTCGAGAGACGTTCGTGGGGACGCGACGGGCGATCGCGTCGCGGCCAATCCCCCGCGCCCCTCACCCGACCTCTCCTGCGAGAGGCCGGGGACGAGACGGCAGGCGCGACATCGCGGCCGAAAATCTCGGATATGCAAATTCGCCGGTCGCAGGCAAGCCGGCACCGCCTAGGCCCATTTGTTTGGAGAGGTGAGGCGAGGGGCCTGGGTGATCGGCCGCGCCAGTGCGCATCGGGCCCGTTTCCTCAACGCCACCCGCGTTTCAAGGAAGCAGGCGACCAGGTTGAGGCAGTCGCGGCATAACTGGGTCTACGATGCCCCCTTGTGCGCGTCCACATAGGCTCGCCAAGACTGCGTTCATGCGCGTCAAATGCCCCTTGCCCGACGCTTTGAACCAATCCACGATATCGCTGTCGAGCCGTAGATGTACGGACGTCTTGCCTCGCGGCATTACAACGCGCGCTCGGTTCCAAAAACCCTCGCCGAGGAATTCTGCTTCCGGCGCGTCGACACGTGTCGCATCCTCGCCACGCGCGCGCTTGGCTTTGATCTCGCTAAGGGAATATCTCACGGTAGTAAGTTTCTCGCTCATATTTTGCTCGACAAACACGTGTCATGCTCGCGAAAGCGAGCATCCAAGATACCACGGGCGCTATAAGGTTGGCACGTCTTACGCCGCTTACGACGACTTCCCCGCTCGAGCCGCCGCCCCGTCGTGTCCCCACGACTGGATTCCCGCTTTCGCGGGAATGACACGGGAGCGCCCACCCGCCCATTGGACCTGACGGCCTTCCTGCGCTAACAGCAATTCCGCTTTCCCCCGCCCGCCGATCACGCCCTTCCGCGCGCCGCGAGGCCCGAGGCTGAAGAGACGCATTGATGTTGTGGTTCGCTCTGGCCGTCATGACC
>JBAQGU010000965.1:0-10262 GCA_049287975.1 Roseiarcus sp. | reverse complement strand
GTCGCGAAACGATGAGCGCGCTCGCCGCGACGATTCCTGCCCCCGCGACGGCGTAAGCGACCGCCAGCGTCTTGACCGGCCCCGGCATCGCGCCGCCGTGCGAAAGCGCCTCGGCGCCGGTCCAGGCCTTGTCCCAATCCGCCCCACGGGGGATGTAGAACGGGATCAGCAGCGGCGCCCAGGTGCCGAAACGGCGAATCCCGTCCGGAATCGCGCGCGTTCGCGCACCGTAACCCAGAAATCGCCCCGCGGCTTCGTCGGCGCGATCGCCGCCGAGGAACGATAGATTGACGAGGCTCGCCACGCGCAGGCCCATATGATCGAACCAGATGAGTATGCGCAGCCAGTCGTAGGCGAGCAGGCCGAGGAAGATCATCAGGCTGAAACTGCGAAAATCCGCGCTCGACATGGCGATATCGGCGCCGGACGCCAGCACCGTCCTGACCGCGCCATCCTGATTGTACCAAGACGGATCGGGAGACTGGCGCAGGAACGTATTGATGATCGGCGACATCCACAGGCCCCAGCGCATCACGCGCACGGCCTGCTCGACCAACCCTTCGACGCCCTTCGCGCTGAACAACCCGCGAAGCGGCTGCAGCGAGCGATCGAGCAGCGCCGAGAGCAGCACGTAATTGACCGAGAACAGTGGCGCCGCGATCGACCAGTTGATCACGCCTGCGACCGATTCCGCCCAGAACAGACGCACACCGCCCGCCACCTCGCCCAGGTTCACGGCGCCGTACTTGTTGAAGATTGGATAGGTCGTGAAATCGCCGAGCTTGCGGCCGTCGAGCCGATAGTTGATATCCGCGTAAGCCCAGAATTTTGCGATCACGACATTGAGCTGCGCCGTGTCGAAGTACCAGCCGAGCGCCCCAGCGACGAAACCGCCCAGCACGGCGCCGAGCGCATAGAGCCGCCACGTCTCAAGCTTCGTGCGCTCGCCGCTCGCCACGCGCCATGCGTCGAAACCAAGGTCGACGCCGGCATAGGCCAGAGCACCAACGGTGAAGGCGACGAGGAAACGCACGCCGGCGTCCGCCGCGGCGAGATCGACTGAATAGGCAAACGCGCAACCGAGGCCCGCGACCGCGCCCCGCACGTAAGGCTGCGGCGCGCGGTAGGCCGCGCGCAGCCGGCCGAAGAAGGGCGGCGTGCCGTCGGCGCTGCTGATCAAGGTGCGTGCGAACGGGAAGAGAACGGCCCCTAAGAACGGCGCGAACAGCCAGTAGCCGCCGCCCAGCACCGTGACGGCGACGGGCTGGCGCAATACGAGCGCGAAGCTGAGCACGATCGCAATGAAGAGGCCGCCATAGATGGCGCCTTTGACAAAGCCAGTGCGCCAATTATCCCAGATCGCGACAAAGGTCGGCGGGCGTCCTGCCAGAGCGTCGAGCGGAAGCCCGGTCGCGACATAGACGATCGCCCAGAGGCCGGCTTGCGCCAACGCCGCCACCGCTGCGCCGACCGCGATCGCGACGATTGGCATGACCACCAGCTGCGCGGAGTTCGCGATGAGCGGCGTCAGGGCGCCGATCGCGGCGCTGATGAACAGGACCCCGTGGCCTTTGGCCGACCGCGGCAGGCGGTTGAGGCCGATCATGGTGAGCTCCACGAGGATCGCCTCTGAAATGACGAACAGGGTCAAGGTCCGGCCGATGAAAACCTGCCAAGGAAACGGCAGCGATACGTGCGGGGTTACGAAGGCGCCGATTTCGGCCATGTGCCAATCCGCGCCCAGCACGACGATGAGATTGAACACAAAGGGAATTCCGATCAGCCCGATCGCCTCGATCGAGCGAGGCGCGCGATGTTCGCTGGCGATCACGAATAACGTGCCGATGATGTAGACGGCGTAGGCGATCGAAGCGCCCGCGAAATTGAACCGCGCCACGTCGGACCACGGCCCGACCAGCTGCCAGAACGCGAGATAGTCGTTGCGCTGAACGGCGAAAATCGCGAACGCGAGCGCGTCGAAAATGATGATGTTCCCGCGCCATCGCCCGAGCGCCGCCTGACGCCACAGCGCCATGCCGCCCGCACCCGCCAATCCTGCGACGAACCCATTTCGATAATCGAGCGAGACGAAGATCGCGAGCGCCACGAGCAGCGCGCCCGCCGTTCCGAGAGCCAGTGACGAAATCCTATCCCGCGCGATCGATCGGTCCATGGTCATCCTCCCGATCGCTCCCTACGAATCGTTTCGCGCTCTCTTGCTGCATCGGGGGGCGAGTGGCAAGAGTCGAGCGGTTGTGCGCGCGGGGGACTCGGCTTGCCGAGCGCCGCCCCGCTGGTTTGATCGAAGGAAACTAGAAATGGCGCTTTCTCGTGCATCGCTGACCGCTCTGGCCGCTCTCGCCGCCGCCTCGTCTGTAAACGCCGCCGAATTGCCCTCCCGTAAGGCGACGACCCAGGCGGCTCCGGTCAAAATGTGCGAAATCTCCGGGACACCGGGCTACCGACTGCCGGGCAGCAATGTTTGCGTGAAGCTCAGCGGATACGTCAGCGGGCAAGTCTCCGCGGGCACGCTCGGGAAGTAGCGGGCGGGAACCCCTTCTCCCCTTGTGGGAGAAGATGCCCGAGGGGCGGATGAAGGTTCGGTCCAGAAAAGGGCGTTGCGGGCGACGACGCGACGTGCGAGCCGAACCAATCCCTCATCCGGCGCTTCGCGGCACCTTCTCCCGCAAGGGGAGAAGGGACCGAGTCTTGCAAGGAGGGAAGGAAGCGCGCTCTAGGCAACATCTCAGTTTTCGCGTTATAGGCGCGGCCATGAACCCAACCCTCAAATCCCATTCCGATCTCACCCATCTCGGGCGCCCCTCGCGCATTCCGGACCAGCCGAACGCGTCGACCCTGGAGCGCGTTCCCAATCCGCATCCGGACGTCGATTACGTCACGCGCTTCGCCGCGCCCGAGTTCACATCGATTTGTCCGGTGACCGGCCAGCCCGACTTCGCGCATCTCGTCATCGACTACGTTCCCGATCGTTGGCTGGTCGAATCGAAATCGCTGAAGCTGCATCTGGCGAGCTTTCGCAACCATGGGGCGTTCCACGAGGATTGTACGGTGCGGATCGGCAAGGAACTCGCCACACTGGTCGCGCCGCGCTGGCTGCGTATCGGCGGCTACTGGTATCCACGCGGCGGCATTCCGATCGACGTTTTCTGGCAGACCGGCGAACTGCCCAAGGGCGTCTGGGCGCCCGACCAGGGCGTCGCGCCGTACCGCGGGCGCGGCTGACTCAGGCCGCGCGCTTCTTCGGCCGCAACCCGCGCAATTTGCCGATCAGCTTCTGCGCCGGATTTGGCTTGATCGGGCCGGCGGTCGAGGCGATCGCCATCGCATAGGTGCGGGCTCTGAGGTCGTCGGCGAACGCCTGACGGTCCTTGATGTGGCTCAGGACCTCAAATGGGATGGGCGAGCCTATCGCCACGGGCAGCAGTGCGCCGATGCGAGTTTTGACCTCGTGAAAAATGAGCGAGATTCGCAGTGTCTGGCTGACGTGACTGGCGATCTGGAACAGGCGGCCGTTCTGGCCGCCGAACCAGATCGGGACGACTGTCGCTTTCGAGCGCTGGATGAGCTGGCTGACGAACGGCTGCCAACGGGCATCGACCGCGGGATGCAGACCGAGCCGATCCGGCGCCGTCGAAACTGCGCCGGCAGGGAACACGATGACGGCGCCCCCTTTGTCCAACAGCGCCCGCGCGGCCGCACGGGATTTCAGGTTGGTTTCCTGCGCTTCTTCGGTTCCGCTGAAGTCGATCGGCAGCACGAAGTCGTGCACCTCCTGGGCGCGCCTCAGCACGGCGTGGGTCAGCACGACGAAGTCGGAGCGCACCTTCTCGACGAGCCAGGAGATGACGATGCCGTCGAGCACGCCGTAAGGGTGATTGGCGACGAAGACGACGGGCCCCGTCTGGGGTATGCGCCCGAGCGCGAGGGCGTCATAACGAACGTCCAGCGCCAGCGAACGCACCGCCGCCTGCCAGAAGCTTTCGTGCGCGCGCGGATAGCGCTGATTTTGAACGTAGAGCCGCTTGAGCTCGGGCTGTCCCGTCGCCCGCTCGACGAGGCGGATGATGCCCCGTTTGACTGGCGGATCGCTCGGGGCCGCGTAGCTGAAGAGGTATTTGTCCATGGCTCCTGGCTACGACGGAATGATGAACAGCGCATGACGATCGCGCTTACCGCACGGGTTATCCAATGCCGACGCGCGGCCGCTTCGTCAACGCGTCATAGGCCTGCAAATCCGCCACCAGCGCCTCGAATTCGCCCAAGCGCACCATATTCGGTCCATCGGAAGGCGCGCGGTCGGGATTTTCGTGGGTCTCGATGAATACCCCCGCGACGCCGACTGCGACCGCCGCGCGCGCCAGAACGGGCACGAACTCGCGCTGCCCGCCCGAGGCCGCGCCCTGGCCGCCCGGCTGCTGCACCGAGTGAGTCGCGTCGAAAATCACCGGCGCGCCGATCTGCCGCAGAATCGGCAGCGCGCGCATGTCGGAGACGAGCGTGTTGTAGCCGAAGCTGACGCCGCGCTCGGTCACCAGCACGTCCGCGCCGCCGGCGCTGGCGATTTTCGCCACCACATGCTGCATGTCCCAGGGCGCCAGGAACTGCCCCTTCTTGACGTTGACCGCGAGACCCGTGCGCGCCGCCGCGATCAGGAGATCGGTCTGGCGGCACAGGAAGGCGGGGATTTGCAGCACGTCGACCGCCTGCGCCGCGATCGCGCATTGCCCTGGCTCGTGGACGTCCGTCAGCACGGGCAGGCCGAGCGTTTCGCGAATTTCCGCGAAAATCGGCAGGGCCGCTTCCAGGCCGAGGCCTCGCGCGCCGGCGCCCGAGGTGCGGTTGGCCTTGTCGAACGAGGTCTTGAAGACGAGGCCGATCTCGCGCCTGGCCGCGATCTCCTTCAGCGCGGAGGCCATTTCGAGCGCATGCGCGCGGCTTTCCAGCTGGCAGGGGCCGGCGATCAGCGCGAGCGGCAGCTCCGCGCCAAAGCGCACGCCGCCGGCGCCGCTGCCGACCCGGACGATGGGGTTTGGGAGCATCGGCATGATCGCTTTTAATCGTTTTGAGCGGAATCGCTCAAATCAACCGTTTCGTGCTATATGGCGCCCGCCCAGGAACCGCCACATGTTCGCACTCGAATTGTCCCCAGAACTGGAAGCCCGCCTCGAGGAGCTCGCGGCGCTTACGGCTCGCAGCAAGTCCGACATCGTGCAAGAGGCGCTGATCGAACACATCGACGATATCGAGGATCTGGCGGTCGCCAGACAGCGGCTGATCGAAAGCCGTGCTCGCGGCGAGAAATTCATTCCCCTCGAACAACTGATCGAACGCTATGGAATGGAAAATTGAATTCGCGCCGTCGGCGGCACGGGATCTCGAGAAGCTCGATAGCACGGTCAGGAAACGTATTCTTGGATTCCTCTACGAGCGCGTCGCTCCAATCGACGCAAAGTCGAAGCTCGGCGAATTCTGGAAATACCGCGTCGGCGACTCCTGGATCATATGTCAGATCGAAGATCACGCAATCCGAATCCTCGTCGCGAAATCGGGGCGCCGGAGCGACATCTACGGCTGAATACGGCTGTTCGTCATCGCCCGGTTCGGCGGAATTTTCTCGAGCCGCCCCCCGCGTGAAAGGAGCCAACGTCATGCTTGCCCTCGAACTCCCGCCTGAACTCCAGGCTCGCCTCGACGCGTTGGCCGCGCAAACCGGCCGGCTTCCCGCCGATCTCGTCATCGACGCGATCAAGGACCAGCTCGACCACATCGAAGACCTCGCGATCGCGGGGGAGCGATGGCGCGACCACCTCGACGGTAAGTCCGAGTCGATCCCGCTCGAAGAAGTCATGAGGCGCCATGACCTGGCGGATTGAGTTCGACCGCCAGGCCCTTCGCGAATTCGAAAAACTAGACCGTGCGACAAGAACAAGAATTCTCGACTTTCTCACCCAGCGATTGGCGAATCGGGACGACCCGCGACAACTGGGCGAAGCCATGAGCGGCCCCGATCTAGGGGAATTCTGGCGATATCGCGTGGGCAGCTATCGGATCGTCGCCCCGACTGAAGGATAAGGAACTCGTCATCCCAGTCGTTCGCGTCGGCCATCGCCGGGAAGTGTACCGCTGATTATCCTCCACGCCGCAAATCCGGCGGCGTCGCCTCCGCCACGAGTTCCGCCAGCGCCTCCTCGGTCGCCAGCGACTGCTGCCCCGCAGACCCCAGCCGGCGGATCGAGAGCGTGCGCTCGGCGGCCTCTTTCTTGCCGACCGCGATCAGCACAGGGACCTTCGCTAGCGAATGCTCGCGCACCTTGTAGCCGATCTTCTCGTTGCGCAGGTCCGCCTCGACGCGCAGGCCGCGCTTGCGGGCGCTCGCTACGATCTCCATCGCGTATTCATCGCCCTCCTGCGTGATCGTGCAGACGACGATCTGCACGGGCGCGAGCCATAGCGGCAAGTGGCCCGCGTAATTTTCCAGCAGGATGCCGATGAAGCGCTCCATCGAGCCGCAGATCGCGCGGTGCACCATCACCGGCGTCGTCTTCTCGCTGTTGGGCGCGATGTAGAAAGCGCCGAAGCGCTCGGGCAGATTGAAGTCGACCTGGGTCGTCCCGCATTGCCAATCGCGGCCGATCGCGTCGCGCAACACATATTCGAACTTCGGCCCGTAGAAGGCGCCCTCGCCGGGATTGAGCTCAGTCGTCACCACGTTGCCGTGGCGCGCCTTGATCTCTTCGAGCACCTGCGACATCACCGCTTCCGCGTGGTCCCAGAGTTCGTCCGCGCCGACGCGCTTCTCCGGCCGGGTCGAGAGTTTCACCACGATCTTGTCGAAGCCGAAGTCCTGATAGACCGAAAGGATCAGCTCGTTGATCTTGTGGCACTCGGACGCGAGCTGATCCTCGGTGCAGAAGACATGCGCGTCGTCCTGGGTGAATGCGCGCACGCGCATCACGCCGTGCAGCGCGCCCGAGGGCTCATAGCGATGCACGACGCCGAATTCGGCGAGCCGCAGCGGCAGCTCGCGATACGAGCGCAGGCCGTTCTTGAAGATCTGGACATGGCCGGGACAGTTCATCGGCTTCAGCGCATAGATGCGCTCGTCCTCCGCCTCGGCGTCGTCCCCGGCGGGGCGCGCCATGAACATGTTCTCGCGATACCAGCCCCAATGACCGGAGATTTCCCACAGGTGCTTGTCGAGCACCTGTGGGGCGCTGACCTCCTGATAGTCGGCGGCGAGGCGGCGGCGCATGTAGGCGATCAGGGTCTGGAACAGCGTCCAGCCCTTGGGATGCCAGAACACCGTTCCCGGTCCCTCCTCCTGGAAATGAAACAGGTCCATCTCGCGGGCGAGCTTTCGGTGGTCGCGCTTTTCGGCCTCCTCGAGCTGGTGCAGATGAGCGTCGAGATCTTGCCGATTGGCGAAGGCGGTGGCGTAGATGCGCGACAGCATCGGCCGGTTCGAATCGCCGCGCCAATAGGCGCCCGCGACCTTCATCAGCCGGAACGCGTCGCCGATCTTGCCGGTGGACGTCATGTGCGGGCCGCGGCAGAGGTCGGTCCACTCGCCCTGGCTGTACAGCTTTAGATCCTGGTCGGCCGGGATCGCATCGATCAGTTCGATCTTGAAAGCCTCGCCTTTCTGCTCGAACAGGCTTTTGGCCTCCCGGCGGCTGACGACGCGCTTGGTGAACGGCCTGTCGCGCGCGATGATCTCGCGCATCCGCTTCTCGATCGCGGGGAAGTCCTCGGGGGTGAACGGCTCGTTGCGGAAGAAGTCGTAGTAGAAGCCGTTCTCGATCACCGGCCCGATGGTGACCTGCGTCCCCGGCCAGAGCGACTGCACGGCTTCGGCGAGCACATGCGCGGCGTCGTGACGGATCAGCTCCAGCGCGCGCGGATCCTCGCGACTGAGGAACTCGATCTTCGAATCTCGGTCGATCGGGTCTGCGAGATCGGCGACCACGCCGTCGAGCGCCATCGCGACGGTGCGCTTGGCGAGCGAGGGCGAAATGGCCTTGGCGATCTCGAAGCCGGATACGCCAGGCGGAAAAGCGCGGCTGGCGCCGTCGGGAAAAGTGACGTGAATCATGTCGGCTCCTAAAGCTCACTCGCCGAAACGGGCCGGCGTAAGCGGGTGGTGCGTGGGCATATAGGCGGAAGGGGCCGGGACGGCAATCGCGGATTGCGGGCGGGGCGATTCCAATCCGGGATTGGGGGATATCAGGGGGTTGCAGGGAGGAAAAGTTTCGCGGTGGACGAAACGGACAATTCGAACGACGCCCGCTTCGTGGCACGTCGTGGTCTTATAAATACATAATACATTTGTTATTTAATTCGTGTCTACACCAAAGGCGCCTCGCCGAGAGCCTTGGCAACGCTGCGGAAACGCTCCAACGCAGTTTCCAAGCTCTCGACGATCTCGGCCGCCGCCTCAGCGGGCGGAGGCAACAGATCGGGATCGTCCAACGCGTCGTTTTTCAGCCAGAAGATATCGAGGTTCACTTTGTCGCGGGCGAGCAGCGTCGCCAACGGGAACTTCTTGAAGCGCTCCGTCTCCTGCCGTTCGAACCGTCGGCCCGAGCGAAAGCGGGCGACGAAGTCGCGAAGATCGGCCGATGTCATCGGCCTCTCCTTCAGGGTGAAGCGCTGGTTGGTCCGCAGGTCGTAAATCCAGAGGTGTTTGGTCGCGGCATTTTCGGACGGAGGTTTCTTGTCGAAGAACAGGACGTTGGCCTTCACGCCCTGCTTGTAGAATATGCCCGTCGGCAGGCGCAGCAGGGTGTGGAAGTCGAAGTTCTTCAGCAAACGCCGACGGATCGTCTCGCCCGCGCCGCCTTCAAACAAGACGTTGTCAGGCAGCACCACCGCCGCCTCCCCCTACGGCGCCAGCACGGTCATGATGTGCTGCAGGAAATTCAGTTGCTTGTTCGATGTGGTGACGAAGAAATCCGAACGGTCGTAGTCGTCGCGCTCGCTCTCGATCTCGCCGTCGTCGCGGACGATCCGATAGCTCTGCTTCTTGCCGAACGGCGGATTGGTGAGAACGACCTCGTAGCTCCTGCCGCCGGCGCCGAGGAGGGCGTCCTTGGCCTCGACGATCGAATCGACGCCCGTAATCCCGTGCAGATAGAGGTTCATCGCCGCAAGCCGCACGACCTCCGGCACGATGTCGACGCCGGAGAATTTGTTCTTCAGCGCTGAATAGACCGCCTTGTCGCGGGCGCGGGGATTGTTCTTCATGTGCGCCCAGGCGCTGAGCAGAAAGCCCGCCGTGCCACAGGCGGGGTCGTGGACGGTTTGCGTCGGGTCGGGATCGACGACCTCGACCATCGCCTCAATCAACGCGCGCGGCGTGAAATATTGGCCAGCGCCCGACTTCACGTCCTCGGCGTTGCGTGCGAGCAGGCCTTCGTAGATGGCGCCCTTCACATCGACGGGAAGGCCGAGCCAGGTTTCGCCGTCGATCAGGCCGACGAGCCGACTTAGCTTGGCGGGATCCTGAATTTCGTTCTGCGCCTTGAGGAAGATCGTGCCGATGACGCCACCCTGCCGCGAGAGCCTTTCGAGCAGCTTGCCGTAGGCGGCGGCCAGCGGCCCGCCGGTCATGTCCTTGATGTCGCCCCAGCGGAAACCCACGGGCAGCATCGAAGCCTCGCCGATCTGGTTGACGCGCTCCTCGTCCATCTTGAGGAATAGCAGATAGGAAATCTGCGAGATATAGGCCTGATACGACACGCCCTGATCGCGCAAGACATGCGCGAAGTTCCAGACCTTGCTGACGAGCGATTGAGAGTTCATAAGGCGGTCTCGGCTGGACGACGGTGGCCGCGTCTGGGCGCCGACGAAGCGGAGCCGACCGCACGCGCGAGCAACACACTCGCGGGCTCGTCGGCAGGGTCTTGCGGGACGAGGCGGCCCTCGAACGCGGACTTGAGGATCGATTGTCTCAGCCGCGCCGCGTCTGCGGTCTCCGCGTCGAGCAGGGCTTGCGTGTCGGCGGCGGCGGTGAGGGCCTCAGAGACGCGGCGGAGGATTTCGGTGGCTTCTGCCGCCGGCGGGACTGGCACCGGGAGCGTGCTGATTTTTGACATGCTTATTGACGCCAAATTTGTCGTTTGTTTGCCTTCTTCGATGAAGAACCGTCGGCCCATTTCGTTGGTATAGTGGGAAACGAAATATGGGTGGATAAGATCCTTGACGACCCGGACTCGAAACACGTGATTTTGATGGATCATGCC